>JAZDKH010000485.1:0-2565 GCA_043803325.1 Methanobacteriota archaeon
TCCTATCAACAACCAGTGCAGAATACCATTCCCGTTCTGACTGATCTTGTTGAAAGAATCGTATCAATAATCAATGCTTCTCAGCATCCGGTAATCATGGCAGGTATCGGGATTGAACGGCATCATCTGGAGTCTACCCTCAAGACCCTTGCTGAGAGAACAAATATTCCCATTGTATCCACCCTCCTTGGAAAATCAGTAATTGAAGAGAATTATTCACATTTTCTTGGGGTGTATGCAGGGGCTATCGGGGATGACGCAGTCAGGAGTTACGTCGAATCAAGTGATTGTATCATTGTATTGGGAGTACTGCTCACTGATGTCGATATGGGAGCGAATACTGCCGTTCTTGATCCAGGGGTTATGCTCTCTCTTTCAGAAGATTGCTGCACGATTGGCAGGCAGTCATTTCCGGTCCAGGGGCTGATGTTACTCCCTGACATTATTACCCGGGAACTTATTCCCCATGACATTGCCAGGTGTCCAACTCCGGTGAGGGACCGAATGCCTGATTTTGTGCCAACCGGTGCAAAGGTCTCTCCTGAAAATCTTGTTCTTGCACTCAATTCTGTTATCAATGATAAAACGGTTCTGATTGCCGAGGTGGGTGATGCGGTAATGATGTCTCTTGATATCACCATAAAACGGCCAGGTGGATTTTTGAGTACTGCATATTACTCCTCACTTGGATTCGGGGTTCCTGCCAGTATCGGAATCCAGGCTGCAGACCCTGATATCAGACCTCTTGTTTTATCGGGTGATGGTGCATTTCAGATGACCGGGATGGAGGTCTCAACCGCATGCCGGTATCATATGAATCCTATTGTAATAGTCCTCAATAATAACGGATTTGGGACTGAACGACCTATGATTGACGGTTTATTTAATGATGTCGCACCATGGGCCTATCATAAAATTCCGGAAATTATTGGATGCGGAAAGGGGTACCTTGTTCAGACCGATACTGAACTGGCCGCTGCTCTGAAAGAAGCTTATGATTCGCCTGACCTTTCAATTATCGAGGTACTCCTTGACCAGAATGATATCTCTCCCCAACTTCGAAGATTGTGTTCGATATTTTCCCAAGGGGTGAAACAGAATAAACAGGCTTGATAATACGATTTAAATGAAAATATCATTTATTATTTCCGGGAGGTCAGAAACCGGGTAGTGATGTAGATCTCCTTGTGGAACTGGAAGACGGCTTTTCGACACTCAAAATTTTGTCGGTCTTGCTGATCACCTTGAGCAGATATTTCATCTGAACGTAGATCTCCTGACCGTTGAAAGGATAGATCCTTATATCCGGTTCCATGTTGAATCAGGGGATCCATGACAATTGAGGAAGGGGCAACATATGCCGGTATGAGTCCTGATGATTTCACTACGATGAAAGCAAAGTAACCCAACTTTCTCAATTTCTTTGATCCTTTTGTAGGCCATGACGGTTATCGGGAAGATACACGTGACCTCAAGGAACGTTCATGGTTTAACTGAAAGTCAGATACCGTATCCGGCCAAATTGTAAATTGAATTTCCAATTTGTCCACCTGGGAGAAATCATGATTCTGCGAGCAGCTGGAGAAAAAATACAGGGGTTAGCGTCAGGATTTCCTGCAGTCGTTATTACCGGGCCACGTCAGTCTGGGAAGACAACCCTGGCAAAGAACCTGTTCCCCGATAAACCCTATATTTTTCTTGAAGATCCCGACACCCGGAGATTTGCAGAAGAGGATCCAAGAAGTTTTTTAGGCCAGTACCAGGATACGGGGGCAATCATCGATGAAGCACAGTATGTTCCAGAACTTTTCTCTTATTTACAGGGCATATTAGATCAAAGCAACATTTCGGGTAGATTTATTCTAACCGGTTCTCAAAATTTCCTCACGATGGCCAATCCCAGTCACTTGCCGGGAGAATTGGAATCATACGACTTCTTCCCCTCTCAATGAATGAATTGATTCAGGCAGGGTTGCATCATGACAGATATGAAGAGTATTTGTACCGGGGGTTCTATCCCCGGCTCTATTCCTCCTCGATTAATCCATCAGATTACTATTCGTCCTATGTTCAGACCCATATTGAGCGGGATTTACGACACCTAAAACAAGTCCATAATCTCTCCACCTTTCAGACATTTCTCAGGATGTGTGCAAACCGGGTCGGCCAGATAGTCAATTTCACATCTCTCGGCGCTGATTGTGGTATCAGCCATAATACTGCCAGAGAATGGTTATCTCTTCTTGAAACATCAGGAATCATATTTCTTATCAAAACTCATCACAAAAACTACAATAAACGCCTGGTTCAGATGCCAAAGTTATATTTTTCTGATCCCGGGCTTGCAGCGTATCTTGCAGGTATACTATCCGCTGACGAGATTATCTCTCATCCTTTGAAAGGAGGACTTTTGAGACACTGATCATCGGAGAATTTCTGAAATACCGGCTCAATAGAGGCCTGGAATCAAATCTCTTCTTCTGGCGGGATAAAACCGGACATGAGATTGATTGTATCATAGAGCAATCGATGGATGAAGCGATCCCGGTAGAGATTAAGGCAGGC
>JAZDKH010000486.1:0-4547 GCA_043803325.1 Methanobacteriota archaeon
TAACCGTGTAAAAAGTATAACTGCTAAGAGACTGATCCTGAGCATCATTGACCACATATATGCCACCGATATCTCCAGCACCGTACGGATTATTGATAATACCCCAGAGTTTCTGGTAGTCTGCATCGGGACTGGTGAGTGCATAGGCACTCATTGCCATCCAGGTGGCATTGTAATTGGAAATCTCATTCCAGCCAGCTGTACCGCCGACAGCCCGGGAAAGGTATTCAACAGCCACATTGTGCATGGGGTAAAAAATCTTTTGGGCGTCAGAATCAAAATTCGGACAGGTTAAATTTGTTTTGAGAGAGACAGATACCGCTTCAGGTGAAGACAAAAGATAGCAGCTTTGGGCAACTACCGTCCGTTCCATACCATGCAACAGAGGTAAGCGGCCCGTTCTCTACGGTTTCAAGCAGCCGGACAACTTCATTGAGGCCAATAACGACAACAGCAGTATTCTGGTAGCCGGTTTTTTCCATCACTGCAGTTGCATTATCTAAAATTGAAGAATAATCGGTTTCATTAACGGGATAACTAATGCAATCCGAGCTGCCCATGAACATTTCCGATACTGATTTCTGCAAATCCTGGCCATATACGTCATCACGATATAACACCACCAGGTGCTTTTTGCCCTGTTTCTCCATCAAACGCACTATGTGTTTTGCCTGATTCGAGTCATCAGGAGAGAGGCGGTAGATGAGATCATCTGAACGAGAGAGCGAAACAGCGGTACTGCGGGTTCCGAGAATAATAACTGTTATTCCCGCTTCATGCAGGGCCTTAACCTGTGAGAGAACAGTAGCAGGATCGCTGGCTGAACCCCTGAAATCAAATGAATAAGACCTTCTATGTCGGTGTAATAGTCATTTGCATGCTTAAGGGCAAGTTCAATTGCATCTTTCGCGCCTTTACCGGTTTCCTCTTCTGACCCGGTCATCAGCAAAACGGCACCAATGACAATATCACCGGATTCACGGGTAAGGTTACCGCTCGCATCTGTCATGAATGCCCCCAAACACCGATTTGGACTTTGTTTCTGTCAGCATAAGCAGGATCCGTCACTCAAATTTTTGGGTGTGGAGCGGTTCCTCTGTGTCCTGTGCTTTTGATTGCTTGTTGGCGCGATTATTGGATTTATTGCAATCCCGGTATTGACCAAATGAGCTATTTACACAGGAAGATCCATTTTCCCAGATATTCATGTGATATCCGTTAAAAAAGAAGAATTAACCGAAATGAGAGAATTAACTTTTCACCACTTTCACCAGTTCATGCAGCAAATCATACAGATTCGCCTGAGTCATCAGTATAAATGTTCCATTGGTATAGAGGTACTCATTGTACAGCGGGTTGATGGTGTTTTTCTCATCAAAAACTTTGGGCCCGGTAACCCCGGCATACCGCAGATCTTTGAACCCCTTCTGTAAAGAGGATGCAGTAACATTTCCAATCAGTTCTGTATGCAGGATATCTTCTTTGATGAGCATTACGGAATCATACCCATATCCTGCGTAACTAAATGTCGGATCCGTACGATATTTCTTTTCATAATCGGATATAAACATTTTACCGCTGTATCCCGGTTCCAAGGGACTGTAGCACTGTACTGCCACTGTTAAAAACGTACCCAGCGTGTCATCTGACAACTCCTCGGTTACCCTATTCATGAGACAGGACTCGGTAAGACTGATCTTTCCGGTAAATCCAGCCTTGCTTAAGGATTTGAGGAAATCCGCTGCACCGCTGTCACATCCAATGAGAACCACAATATCTGCATTACTATCAAGGATCATCTGAACGGTCCGGGAATACCCGGGATCATCCTTGGTAAGTGGGATTTCAGCGACTATTCTGGTTGAAGACGAATTTGCCAGATTTAATTTAATATCATCTCTGAAAGACTGTCCATACGAGTCATTGATGAAGACCAGGGCAGACTTTGATGAGGTCCATGATAACCAGGTTGCGACTACTCCACCCATGAACATTACCGGTGACTGAACCTGGTAGAACCGTGGCGAGATACCATACAGGGAATTCCCATTAGCGCGAGGAGAAATTAAGACAATATCATCGCCCTTTATTGTCTTTTCTGCCATCGGAAGAGTCAGGTTGGTCGTGAGAGATCCAATCACCACCGGGATACCTTTCTCGTTCATCTCTGAAAACCTGGAAGAGGCAAGATCCGGATCCCCGGTATCATCAGCAATAGTGAGATTGATGTAATATCCACCTGCTCCACCCTGGGTATTAATCTCCTCAACGGCACATTCAATACCCTACAAAACCTGATTTCCAAGTTCTCCAAATTCACCGCTTATGGGGAGAATAACTCCGCATTCAAGGGTTCTGTTCTCATCAGCCAGTACCACCGGTACAATCAGAACTGATAAAATCAGGAATACCGTTAACCTGATACCAGATAACCTACTTTTTATCATATAATGCTCCAGATGTCGATCTATCTCATTAGCCTATTCCCGGATTTATGTATTATCATATGGGTTTTCAGACCTGATCATCTTCTCCAGAATTGAGGGATGAAATGAATATCATTATTCGAGATACATCCGACGCTCGTTGCTGTCGAGTGTCGGATTGATTATTCCGAGCCTGAAAAATCCAATAAACAGCAGATTGAGTCTGATCCCGACAATGGTCTCCAGAGACATCCCTTCATTTTTTGATGGTCCCAGATTCACCACGGCTCCGGAACATCCGATTACAAAGATGACTGAGACGAGAACCATATTTTTCGTCTGTGAGAGATCCACGTGTACTTCTACAAGCATCCGTATTCTCTGAGCAGCGATGACGCCAAAGAGTAGAAGGGATATTCCGCCGATAACCGGATTCGGGATACTCATAATAGCAGAGGAGAACTTGCCACAAAAGGAGATCAGGATGGCACATACTGCAGTACCGGCAAATATGGCGGTACTATACACCCGGGTGATTGCCATTACGCCGATATTTTCAGAGTACGTGGTATTCGGGATAGAGCCAAAAAATCCAGAGAGAGTACAGGAGATTCCATTTCCAACCAATACCCTGAATAGTCCGGGATCTTTGAACATATCGGTTCCGACAATATTACCGGTCACCTGAGATGACCGATTAATTCTACCAGGGTGACAAAAAAAGCAGGAATAAGGATAATTATGGCTTGTATCGACCATACCGGGGTATATAGGGGAGGCATGGCTACCCAATGAGCTTCGATGATCGTATCCATTGAAAACCGGCCAAGGAGTATAGCCAGAGTACATCCCCCGAGAATCCCAAGAAGGAGAGGAATTCCCCGAAGGAATCCCCAGAAGACAGTCATACAGATAATCGGTATCAGGAGGGTGAAGAGGGAGATTGCTATATCAGAGATATCCGGATTGTCTCCGGTGAGTCCGGAGGGTGGTATTGTAGTCGGGGCCAGTGCAAGACCAATAACCGCAACGACAGAACCCATGACGACATAAGGAAAGAGAACCCGAGCCCACCCTGTTCCGAATCGGTAGATGACCAGGGCTGCCAGAAGAAAGAACAATCCGGTAGCGATGTACCCGGAGAGAACTGCCCCATATCCATAGGTTCCGATGATCGTGAGAGAGGAAGCAATATACGCTAAACTTGATCCCAGGTATGCCGGTACTTTCCATTGGCAGATGGCAAGAAATATCAGGGTTCCAATACCGTTAAATAACAACACCGTTGCCGGATTGATCCCAAGGAGGATCGGAACCAGAACGGTTGCTCCAAACATCGCAAACAGGTGCTGGAGGCTGAGGGGAATCAGAAGAGAGAGAGGAGGGGTGACATTCACCGGAATCTGATCAGAACTCATTTCATATACGTAGGAATCACGAGGCATAGGTTCTTTCAAAACGTATCGGATTGGAAACCGGCATGGAT
Organism: Methanobacteriota archaeon; assembly: GCA_043803325.1. Taxonomy (GTDB): domain Archaea; phylum Halobacteriota; class Methanomicrobia; order Methanomicrobiales; family Methanospirillaceae; genus Methanospirillum. Next base: position 3,913 of record JAZDKH010000486.1, read on the forward strand.
ACCAGGGACCAGGACGATTTGTCAGAGGAGGAGAGAGTATTGGATCCAATTAGTTTAGAAATGACCGGCCCCTGGAATCTCCAATCCGGTATATTTCCAAAAAAAGGTGCAATCAGCTGATAAACTTCAGACTCTTGATTGGTACTGGAAGCTCTTCATAAAGTTCTTTATTCCTCCGGTTGATACCGAATTATTAGTTTTATGTATTGTTCCAGAACTAGTGCTTAAATTCTGATCCTTAAAAGATTGGTTTGTTTCATTCGCAGAAATATTACCGGATTGGGACATGTTGTCTGTTCCATTTACGTCCTCAGTATCTGCATATGCAACACCGAGCACAGTTGCAAGGAGAAATACAGTGAAGATGGATATCGCAAATTTATTGGCATACATACTATCGAATACCTGTTTAATGAGTATATGATTTGTCAGTATCATAAAAGGTGTTTCTGATATAATCTGACCTGGAAAGATTACTGAAGGTGTTACTCCTGAGAAACTCTCATGTTGGGAGGTCCCGCGGGTCTCACTCACCCGTGAAGCTTTCCCGCCAATCACCCCGGTTATTCGGAAACCTTATCCTTCAGGTATTCGATAACATCCGCGATGGTCCGCATCCTCTGGGCATCCTCATC
>JAZDKH010000487.1:0-2119 GCA_043803325.1 Methanobacteriota archaeon
AGATTGGCCATATTCTGTACCATCTAAAACACGGCGATGACCCTCAAAAAAAAGGCTGGTCCTGCTATGATTTCACTTACCATAACTAGAAGGAGATAGGTCAGGTTCATGAGGTAGATGGATCAAATGTTCCGATCGTTAACGATAGATAGTAGAACGATATAGTAAACGATATAGTAAACGATATAGTAAACGATATAGTAAACGATACTTATACACAATCGGCTAATAAAAATTTGCAGGTGTAACCACCAAAAAAGAATTGCTGTTAGGTGCACCGGCCTGATGCGACCGGAGCATCATCTCCCCGGAACAACCAGTTCCGGTATACAAGCGGGGTAATCAGGGTCGTCAATAAAGCCATAAGGACCAGAGTCACATACACGCTCTGATCAATAACTCCTTCCTGAAGACCTATCAATGCCACGATCATGGCTACCTCTCCCCGGGGTGACATGCCAAACCCGACAATCATAGAGTCTTTCACACTCATTCCACAAAAATATGCGGGAATACCACAACCGAGGACCTTGGTAATGATGGCAACCACCGTAAGTGCAATCACAAATACTACAATCCCGGAAGTCAAAGCATGTAAATCTGCAATAATACCCAGAGAGACAAAGAATATCGATGCAAAGATGATCTGAAGATAATCTGCGCCATCTTTCAGGTTTTTACCCTGAATGAGCACTACACCGGAGAAAGACACTCCAGCAATAAATGCGCCGACAATTGCAGAAAGCCCGACCAGTTCAGCAATCATAGCATAGAAGAATGCCATCATCATCGCAAAAATAAATGTGAACTCGGGAAACTTTTCAGCAAATGCGGTACGATCTACTTTTTCAATCAATTTGCTCACGAGAAGAAGGCCGACTGCAGCACCGATAACGATGAACAGGAGGGCCTTTGCTGCTAGTTCAATAATCCCGAGGGCTGATACGGTTCCGGTTATGATATCAGTACTTATCGCAAGCGCAAGTAGACTGAGAATATCGTCGATAACTGCCGCTCCGATGATCGCCTTTGCCGCATCGCTGTTGAGCCGGTCTGATTCTTTCAGGACATTTGCGGTTATTGCGATACTGGTCGCCGTGAGAGCAGTCCCGATAAAAATAGATCCAGCCATTGAAAATCCAAACAGTTCAGAGATCCCAAATCCCCCTATCCAGGGAATGACAACTCCAATGAGTGCAATCACCCCGTTCCGGGGAACCATGATATCTTCCAGTTTAAATTCAAGCCCGATCACAAAGAGAAGAATGACTGCTCCAAGCCGGGCAAGGCTGGAAACAAAGTCAGTATACGTAATGAGACCGAGTACACTGGGTCCGACCAGAATCCCAACAAGGATCAGACCAACCACCGCAGACTGGTTGATCCGAGAGGCTATAAGATATCCGGCAAGAGCAACAAATAACAGCAGACTCATCTGAAATTCAGGTGAAATTAATAATTCTTCCATATTGGGTTCTCCAGAAGTATCTCCCTATTTTGATTAAAAGCTGATTCCCGATCAGCCCAGATCGATATTCATTTATCGTCTTTACCAGAGAAAAGAATTCCTGCATAATGAACCAGATATCACAAATTTCGAGTATGATATATGTGGTCTCCCGGTTGTCACGGGAGGGCAGAGAGAATCACCTATGTCATTCCCGGAGATGCCAATGTAGGGATGATATTCTGAGAGAACTCATTTCAGGATCATGAATTGGATCGGATCGGTTCCCACCTTCCTCATAGTATCTGAAGTTTCATTGTAATGCAGAGGTAAGATGATCTATACCGGAATATTAAGAAGGAGATTGGTGGCCGGTTATCGGGATCTGTCTGAATTCCCAGTGATTACGCGAATAAATTCTGATAATCATTAGATAACTCATAGAAGGAAAGATTAATATGGGCCTGTGAAAATTCATTTCAGTCTATTTACAGAAATAATCTAATACTCAGTAATCGTTTTTCAACATCTCATAACTTCTTCAATCACTTGATTTTCAGACAGAGCCGTATGTCCGGGTACTCAGTACCCTCTATAATAAATCCCTGATACTTGAAAACACCTTGGATTTTCATCCTGTGTTGAAATTCTGGTACTTTGATGCCCTGGCTC
>JAZDKH010000488.1:0-2250 GCA_043803325.1 Methanobacteriota archaeon
AGAATTCATATCATATCTCATCAAGAATGATGTATGAAATGGAGCATACTCTTGATTTTCACCATCCTGATTCTCCCGGGAGTATACATTACTCTTGCAAATCCATCATATATCCCGGATAATCAATCATTTCGACCGGTATATTCGCAAAAATTTACCGGGTTTATTTCACCTGAACAACCAATGAAAATTTCGACCGTTATCAGGGATAGTGAGACCAGTTTTTTTAGAATATATGCATGGGGGCCGGACCAGAATTCAAGCGACTTTGATCTCTGGACATCCCGTGGAAAGGAGGTAATTGCTGGATTATCTGAATTCAATTCCACGACGCACGGTTACCCGGAAGTGGTTACCGTAAAAAATGTCTCCAGCGACTATCTTATGACGGATCCCGGTGAATACTCTTCACTCTTCACTACGTCATTTGGGAGTGGGCTCGGTGAGGTGCATATTCAGTATGTCTATCATGAGAACATTGATATGGGTCCGATTACCAGTAAGGATTATTCGGTAAGGGAGATTCACATTCCTCCGGGATTATCCAGAATTATTTTTATTACTGAATCATCAGAGGGAACTGATCTTGACCTTTTCATCCAAAAAGGTGATAGATTACCTAATTCATATGAATCATTTGATTATTCATCGACTTCTTCTTGCACAGACTGCTGGGATACCGGAATAGAGAACTGGGTCGCAGAGATGTATGTTATTGATAATCCAGAGCCGGGTCAGTATCTTATGGTTACCTATGCCCAGGGAGGTGACGATTTCTTTATTTCATACTGGATGGGAGTAGATTCAGAGACTCAAAACCAGATTCAGGAGGAAAATGTTACCTCCAATGCCAGTTCAAGAATGAAAGGAGACACACAGGAAAAATATTCTTCAACCCCCTATAATCTTCAATATAACCCGGGAAAGAAGGAGATTGATATCAACCCAGAAGATATCCTGAACAAGGCATATCAACCACGTTCTTCTGATACCTGACTATTTATGGTGCAGTAATAGAAGATAGTGAGGAGTTATTTAGAAACCTGATGTTTCCAATTATTGCCATGCCAAAGTTTGAATTATAATCTGAAGTAGTCAAGGTAGAAAAATAAGAGCCATAGGGAAGACTATCTCTCACAATCTCAACTGATCCGGTGACTATGAGGGGAGTATATAGCGAAAATTGCCATCTCGGGTTATTAGGATCCAGAAACCTCTCAACAATCTTTGGTATCACTATATCCCCAGGTTTTAACGAGAGTGGGACTTTGGAAAAAAATTGCTGGCCATCCTCTCTGATATCATATGGATATAGTGCATACGTAATCTCACCAGACTCCGGATTTCTGACTGGATTAATCACTGCATTCTTTGTTCTTCCATTTCGGTTGACCTGAACATATCCGAAATAATTCTCTTTCCCTTCAGAATCAGTTCCTATGAACGAATGGAAGAATGGAACCTTTTCTCCACTCCCCGTATCCTTCAGATAAAATGTCTGATCATCAGGATTCGGAATATACAATCCTAGTTCAGTTGGATAAACCGGCTCCGATTTCAACCCATAAGAATGGCTCCAGTTTGTTATTTCTGGCAACCAGTCAGTGTCTATCCTGACATAGGCAAGACCCTGATCGTCTGTTACCTGATATCGTCCCCCCCCGAGATCAGTAATAACCGGTTTCCCCTTGTCCTGACTGATGAAGGTCATATACTGCCTCATGAACTCATCCCAATCCTTGTTTATCGGGGCAGACTCTGAAACACGAACGAAATCCTGAAGAGGTTTTGTCCGTGGTGAAAAGATGGAAACACCCCATGAATCAGGTCGTGATCCGTCATTACGCTGATAGATTACTGCGTCAGCAATGGAAGACCTGAGTACTGAGAAATATGGTGTACCTTCAACAATTGCTTCCTCAAGATGGGTGGTGAGATCAGAGAGATCGATCGTCCGTTCCTGATTTAGTTGAGGATCATATCCATATCGTTCAGTTTTAGAAATCGAGACACCGACTCCGTTGTACGTTTTTTGGTCAGTGATAGATAGATTCAGAAATCTGGCAACTTGGGACAGAGCTTCTTCAAGTTCTTCTATCTTATTGATATCAATAAGCGCGAGTGTCTTTTTATTTGGATCATGGTATGGATTGTCCATGTAATCATCGATCCATACTTTTCCCCAGTCCGGGATACTCATATCTGGTTGTTCCGAGATCATCTGCAATGGGATTGTGTAATTCCAGCCAT
>JAZDKH010000489.1:0-4692 GCA_043803325.1 Methanobacteriota archaeon
ATACCTTCCAGATCCGGGACGCGTTGAAATTAGCCGTATCTACCTTGCATCTGGTATTTGAGAACCGGAGATCCAGGAGTTCCAATACCTGGCGAACCAGGTTTTTACTCTCCTCATCATTGGGAAGGTCGAGGGGATAGAGCAGATGCGACCCGTTTCCTGAATCTGCAATCAGGGGATTTGGCCATCCCTGCCCGGCAAGAAACATGCTGATGGTATCAGCGAGAGCGAGTGCTCCTGCATGCTCTTCCTCAGAAGAAGAAATACCGGACGGCCGTACGGGATCGATATCGATGGGAAGCCACCGTCGCCTGATGATATCGGCATCTGCCGTGGAGGCATCCTTCTTTCCCAGCCTGAACTGGATCCGGTTCGCCCGTCGTGCAAGAAGGATCGGGTTTACCTCATTGAGCGTGACATATACACCGGAAACCTGCGAATCTCCGTCCCTGATAAGCAGGTCTGCGGCAGTCTTCTGATAATTATTAAAATATCCTGAAGAAACACTCTCACCGGAGAGGGCACGAATTTCTATTATCTGTCCTGGGTGGAAGAGATACTGCAGAGATTTGAGTACCTCCCGGGCCCGGTCATCGTCGGTCATGGCTCCTTCCCTCAGGCAGGTGCCGGGATGGAATTCCTGCAGTGCAAACCTTCGAAGTACTCCGGATAGATACCGGTTTGATCATCATGGAAGACCTCCCGTGATTCGCACTGCCCCACCCGGGCAGATCAGGTATCGCTTCCAGCAGTCTCCTTCACCCACCCAGAACTGGACTTCTCCGGGATACTGTCTGGTCCGAACCCGGGTTGATAACCGAAGGATCTCTTCCTGAACCGCAGTTTTCTGCATCCGGGGGGAACCGATCCTGATGAAAATTACGCCTTCCCCCTGGTTCCAGGCAATCAGGTGAAAGAGCGCAGGAATAGCCCCATTTCGTTCAGTCACCCTGGCAACGTCGTATCCATGCTGCACAAGGAGATTTCTGGCTCCATACTCAGCGGTCCGGCGGGTCTGATGCTCATGAATGGGGGGCATGAGGTATCACCGGATTTTCAGGGGCATCTCTCAGCCTGCGGAGTCGCGCTTTCCGAATGATCTCACCTGAAATGAGTCTTCAAATGTCCCTGATAATGGATATGATTAAAAAACCGGCAGATAAAACCTGTGTACTCCCCACTGTGATCTGCCTGCAGCGAATCGATCGGTCGGGGATTATCTGTTTTTCATAGAGCATCTCCTGGTACCATAATGACACCTTCCCTGCCTGAACGTCAGAGCCGTGGTAACTTTTCTGGATCAGTCTCCGGTCCGGCAGCGAAAACACTGTTTTCCCGTCATGTTTCTAAAGGTTGTGATGTGAATCTCTGAGAGAAGAACAGAAAAATTATATACTAATAACGCATATTCGCAAATTTTGTGGCACCCCGTGCTATGAACTGCGCATATCGTGTTATGCAAAGAGATCGAATCAGGCAGGTACAAAATGATTGAAGTAATGATCCTCTATCGCCTCCATTTTGCAAATGAAGCCACCAGAATGGCAGGTTCATACCCCCACCCGGAGAGATTTATATACTTCCTTCCTATCTGTTATTGTCGCAGAAGAAACGACATTGGGGGAAAAATGGGAGATTTCACACAGAAAAGTGTGGTAAAATCAGCAGTACGGAATCTTACCGTACCGATTGCTGATTATACCACCTTCAATACACTGGTCCAGAATATTCTGGATAACAATCCATGGGGATGTACGGCATACGAGTCAGCCGGGGTGTCAAAGCCGGCAGTTGAAAAGACGAAAGAAGCCTTTGCAGCGACCATCGTGTAGGAAAATGCCGAGGCAAAGACCGTCGGGAGTATTCCGGTCAGGGGACCATCAATAGCAGCCGTGAATACAGCGGTTACCCAGATCACCGGAACTGCTGCGATCACCACCGGGATGGGGACCGGGGTGACTGCATCACGTGATTCGTCTGGAGATTCATTCAGTTGCACACTCAAAGCTCATTATAGCAATGGTGAGCTCTACTCGGTCACTATCAGTCGGGATAGTATCACCCTCTCCAGTTATGAGGCGGATGCAATTCGGACCAGTCTTGAGACCTGGGCTGATGCGATTGCCATCCTGGCATGATATTCTCTTCTTTTTCATCTCAGGGGTGAAGAATAGAAGAGAGATATATCATTGCCGGGGCGGTTTGTCTCATTCTTGCCGGTCTAGTCGAGGCTGATTATTGTGTTACCACAATCAGTACCGATGGCTCGATCATCCTGACGACTGCCGGGTCTGATGAGAACGGATCGTTTGCCTCGCATGCGATGGCATTTGATACATCACAGGTGAGCAGATCGGTATCAGGAGAGGAGGAGATGAGGTCAGGTCCGATCCTCTTCTCTGAGTATGCTTCAGGTATTCTGAAGATTACCGATATCAGGGAACTCTGTGCGTTTCTTTCTATCCCGTATGACCATGATGCAGGGGAGGCATCACTGTATTCATCCGGGATACTGCATCAGGGTGAGTATGATGCCACGAGAACGACAGGTTCCGGTCTCTTCGGGATGACCACCGTGAACGGAACCGGTATGGTATTCTTTGGTTCCCAAAGCCAGGGAAATCGTTCGATGGAGAGTCGCGGGTTTGTGTCAGGGAATATGTCGGTCAGTGATATTGTCCGGTACGGGGGGAGAGGATGATAGCCGAACTGATGAGCGGGATCGGATGGGGGATTGCAATTCTGAACGGTGTAGCAGCATATCTCCTGTACCGGCAATATATTTCACTGGCAGAGGTATCGCTCGAATTTGCTGCCGTGGTGGTTGAGTCAATCCGGGAGCAGGGGGACGGATCAATTGACGTGGATCCGGTGGTTCTGGCCGGGTTGTCGATGGATCATCTGAGCCGGCTGGGTGGGCTGGTGAAGTGGATCCGGGGATGAAAGAGGGGAGACCCTCTTTTGTCATGAAAATGCTTCGCATTTTCATATCTGGAAGCATGATACCCCGGTATCATCGACTTTTTTCTGAAATGGCCACTGAATGTTCATACAAGTGAAGGTTCTGATCTGGATTGTTGTATCCGATTGATAATTTGAGCGGTTATCTCCCGGTAATAATCGTATAAATGAAACTTTTTTTCTGAGAACCGGGCCTATAGATATGCCTAAAAAACCTGAATTGTTGATCCTGAAGAGAATAGAGTCCAGGATTATAATATGCGGTTCCGTTTATCTCCCTCTGCCTGATCTGCGAACCTTCGGTGGCGACTTACATTCCCTATCTCAGTAATCAAGAAAAATTACATTAAAACAAAAAATATGTAACCAGGCAGGATCATAGTATGAGATGAACCAGAAACATCCATGCCTGGTATCCTTATCATTGACGCACTTTTTAGAGAGTTCGCCTGGATGTACGGATACCTAATAACCCGGACCAGAATATGACAAAATTAGTGCGTAATACATTTCACCCCGAGAACCATCCGGAAATCCGATCCAAAGAACCTGCGGTCTCACCAGTGGTTGGCATTATGCTGATGCTCACCGTCACTCTCATTCTTGCTGCAATCATCAGCGGTTTTACCGGAGGAATTGCAAAAAACCAGCAAAAACCCCCCCAGTTACTCTTCGAGGCAACACTGGTTCATGACGCAGATACCCATACAAGCAGTTTCCTTGATATCCGGATCATATCGATCAGTGAAGGGATACCTTCCCGTGATCTGAAACTGCAGACTGAATGGAGAAATCAGAGTTCCCAGACGTACCGGTCTGTCATCATGCCGAATTCAGCACATGTCGGAACAAAAACGTATCCCCTGGGGTATGGACCCGGGGTTCAGCCAGGATCAAAAGGAGGATCAAATTTTGGAAATTATACCCTTCTTGCCGGGACCCGGCTGAATGTGAATGCTACTGAAAATGATGATGCCATGAATGCAGTCCTTACTCCATACTGGGCTCAGGTGCCTGGAGGAATAACTGAAGGAACGCCAATCAGAATTCAGTTTGTGCATGTTCCCAGTGGGGCAATCATAGCAGACAAAGAAATTACTGCAGAGGTGTGACATGCATGAAAAGGCCGTATCCCCGGTGATCGGAGTTCTTCTCATGCTAACCTTGACGCTGATTATTGCGGCGATCGTGAATAGTTATGCCGGAGGGCTTGTCGAAACTGAGCCAAAAGCACCATCTGCTACTCTTCAGGTGACCTACAGTCAGACCGGGGGAATGGAGATTCGGCATATGAGTGGTGATCCGATTCCTACCGCCTCAGTGAAACTGATGGTCAGGCCATCAGAAACATTTGGAAGGAATGCATCCCAGTTTTCTTCAGTTATTCAAAAAAAATATATCACCAATGATTCCGGATTCCGGACCTGGGATGGAGTAACGACCTCAATACGCCCGGGTGATCTTTTTTCCATCAGGCCACAAAATCTGAGTTATCTCCAGGATATTCCTGAAACGAATTTCTGGTTCAATAGGTCATCTGAACCGGACAACCGGGGGAAAACATTTTTCTTAGAAATATATTACCGAAATACGATGATCTCCCGAAATGAGGTGCTCATTGAAGGATGACTCCTTATCAATCAGGGCGAAGGGCATTTTTACCGTAATAATGTTCATCCTTGTGTATTCAGCCGGCTGCATACAAATCCCGTCTTCCTCCTTTGAAAATGC
>JAZDKH010000490.1:0-24752 GCA_043803325.1 Methanobacteriota archaeon
AGCCCACCCTTGAAATGCTTCTGGATCTTCTGATAGGCAACATGGAGGTTATCGTTCATGGTTGGATGGACCTTTGCACGAGCCTGTTCAAAGTGCTTTCGTGCAACCTGCTTTGCTCCCTCCCGCATGGCAAATATTCCCGCCTCCCGGCAGAGTCCTTCAAGATCAGCCCCGACAAATCCGGCAGTCTGGGTTGCGATGTCAGTGAAGATCTCATCTGCCAATTCATCAGTAACCGTAACATTGAGTTTTGTCCAGATTTCTTTGAGTAACCGTCGTCTGGTCAGTTGACTGAGATCCCCTTCCCCTGACCCATTCGCCTGAACTAGTTCTGCCATCTCATCTGATCGGTAGATTCTTCCTCGTTCTAAGTGGAGAGCGAGTTGTTCGAGATCCTCTTCAGTGTAGGTTTTTGTGAGGTCGATGATATCTTCAGTTGCAGACCCTTCAATCGGCATCATCTGAGTATGAATTCGCATCACCTCGATGCGTCCCTGCAGATCCGGTTCACCAATATAGATGAGTCGATCGAACCGTCCGGTTCTGAGGAGGGCAGGGTCGATGATGTCAGGACGGTTGGTGGCTCCCATCACTACTACGTCCCGGAGATCCTGAAGTCCATCCATCTCAGTGAGGAACTGGTTAAGGACACTCTCCATGGTATGGCTGTCCCCGGCTGTTCCCCGGGCAGGGGCGAGAGCGTCAAGTTCATCAAAGAATATGATTGCAGGAGCGACCTGGCGTGCTTTTTTAAATATCTCCCGAACTGCCCGCTCAGATTCCCCCACCCATTTTGAGAGGAGTTGGGGTCCCCGGACAGCGATGAAGTTAGCTCCAGACTCATTTGCAACCGCTTTGGCGATGAGTGTCTTTCCGGTTCCGGGTGGGCCATACAGAAGAACCCCCCGGGGTGAATGGATTCCGAGGTCATCAAACATCTCACGTCTTGTAAGGGGGTACTCAACGGCCTCGCGAATTTCTTCTATCGCTTCTGCAAGTCCCCCTACATCTCTCCACTGAAGGTGAGAGACCTCAAGCATTACTTCCCGCATCGCAGACGGGGTGATCTCCCTGAGTGCCTGTTTGAAGTCCTTGCCGGTCACAACCATAGTATTGAGGATCTCCTCCGGGATCTCTTCCTCATCGAGATCTATATGGGGCAGGTACCTGCGGAGAGCACGAATTGCAGCCTCTCTGGCAAGTGCAGCGAGATCTGCTCCGGTATACCCATGCGTCCGTGCAGAGAGATCATTGAGGTCAACATCCCCGGCGAGAGGCATCCCCCGGGTATGGATCATGAGAATATCATTCCGGTCTGGTTCTGTAGGTACTCCGATCTCTATCTCGCGATCAAATCTGCCCGGACGTCTGAGTGCGGGGTCGATGGAATCAAGCCGGTTTGTGGCCCCAATAACAACCACCTGACCACGTTCTTCAAGACCATCCATCATCGTGAGGAGCTGAGCAACGACTCTGCGTTCAACCTCACCTGTCACCTCCTCACGTTTCGGGGTTATTGAGTCGAGTTCATCGATGAAGATGATGGCAGGGGCATTCTCTTCAGCCTCATCAAAAACCTCCCGCAGGCGTTGTTCACTCTCCCCATAATACTTAGATATAACTTCAGGGCCGGCGATTGGGATGAAATGGGCGCCTGATTCATTTGCGACCGCCTTTGCGATGAGTGTCTTCCCGGTTCCGGGAGGGCCGAAGAGGAGCACCCCTTTCGGTGGTTCTATTCCGAGTCTCCTGAAGAGTTCTGGATGGCGCATCGGCAGTTCGATAGTCTCTCGAAGTCGCTGCAGCTCTTCGCGAAGTCCCCCGATATCTTCATAGGTGATCTGACTAATCCCTTCAAACCCTCCGACTGGCTTTTCTGAGAGGATGATCTCGGTCTTCTGAGAGATGATGACTGCTTCTCTTGGTTCAATATCGATAACCTTGTATGATACCACCTGTGGCTGGATGAATGGGAGGCCTATTGGGACCGGTACCTGATCTCCAAGAGCGATTGGGAAGTCGATAAGATTGTGATGGATGATTGTCGGGTCTGCTGGGGGGATATTCTTTGGAAGATCCTCTGGCGGGGCGAGAACCACGAGGTTTGCCTGGATGACCTCCTCTATCCGTGTAACTTTAACGGTATCTCCGATCGAAACATCTGCATTAACCCGGGTGAAGTTATCGATACGGATCTTATGCTGGTTCCAGTCATTGAGCTGGGCTCGCCAGACTTTAGCAACCGTAGGAGATTTTCCAAAAATATGGACAATATCTCCTGGTGAAAGTTTGAGCTGGAGCATGGTCTCTGGATCAAGTCGGGCTTTTCCTCCTCCCTGATCACCCGGGTAGGCACTGTCAACCTTCAGATATTGTTCTATCATTACCTAACAATCATATATCCGGGGATTTATAAGTATAGCAAATCATGAGGATTCTCACGATCGACCCATTTCACGGGGCTGCGGGTGATATGTTTCTGGGAGCTCTCTTACACCTTGGAGCCGACCAGGATTCGGTGTTCCGGGTTATGGCCCAGGTCGTTGCGCTTCCTTCGTATGAGATGGTAACAAGAGCCGGGATCCGTGCTGGAAAGATCCATACCCATGCAGGCCCGGCATCCCGGACCCTTGAAGAAGTACTATGCAGGATCCGGGGTGTTGATGCTCCAAAGTCGGTTATCGAAAAGGCAGAGGCTGTATTTCATCGAATAGCATGTGCTGAAGAGATCATTCACGGCAGGATGGATCATTTTCATGAGGTCGGTGCTGATGATGCAATTGCAGATGTGCTTGGGTCCTGTATGGCGATGCATACCATCTCCCCTGACCGGGTAGATGTCCTTCCGGTGGCAACCGGATCAGGTACGATGCAGATGACTCATGGAATATATCCGGTCCCTGCTCCAGCTACTGCAGCCATCCTCGCGGAGAGCAGACTGGTGGTTAATCTGGGGGGTGGTCCGGGTGAGCTCTGCACACCTACTGGTGCCGCCCTTCTTGCTGAGTTCTGCACAGATCCGGTGATGAATCCCTCACCCGGGAGGATAGAGGCCATTGGATATGGCGCAGGTGATCGTGAGGATCCTCATTCCCCAAACGTCCTTCGCATACTCCTCCTTAATTCGTCAGATAATACCCCCGGTGATATGGTTGATATTCTGGAGACCAATGTAGACGATGTACCTGGGGAGGTCATTGGGTATCTTCTGGAAAGACTGATGGATGCAGGTGCGAGAGATGCCTGCTCTGTCCCTCTGCTCATGAAGAAAGGACGTCCGGGACAACTTGTCCGGGTTATCAGCAGACCTGTTGATACACCGATGCTTGCCGCCCTTATGGCTAATGAGCTTGGAACCCTGGGTGTCAGATGCATCCCTTCGATACACCGGTTCATTGCAGATAGACTAATTGAAGAGATTTCGGTTCAGGTGCAGGGAGTTACCGGGATATTTCCTGTGAAGTTTGGGATGATGGATGGGGACTGTTATACCCTGAAGGCTGAGTATGAATCGGTCTGCCAGTTTGCTGAAGCACACCATCTCCCGGTAAGAATTGTTATGCGAGAGGTTGAGGAGGCAGCATGGAAGATACATTACAAGCGGGACTGCCGGCAGTGAGTCGGTATTATGAATTAAGCGGATACGAGCCTCTTGATCTTCTGATTGGGGGGGGATATCCGAAGAAGATGATATCTCAGATCTACGGTGAACCGGGGAGTGGGAAGTCAACATTCTGTCTAACTGCGGCAATATCAGTCCTTAAGGCTGGCCGCTCGGTAGTGTATATCGACACGGAGAGTTTCTCGGTAGATCGGTTCACCCAGATAGCCGGTGATGCAGCTGAAGACCTTTCGCAGCGGTTTTATCTGTATGAAGCAGCGGATTTTGATCAGCAGGCCTCGATGATCCAGGATGCCAAACACATTCTTACCAGTAAAAATCCCGGGCTCATTGTTGTAGACTCTGCTACCGGTCTATATCGGACTGAACTTGAACATGGACAGGATTCTCTGCAGCGACTCTCCCGCCAGATGGTAGTGCTTCTCGGGTACGCCTAACGGTATGATATCCCGGTCCTTATCACAAATCAAGTATATATGGACCCAAATCGGAATGACTTCGCCCCCCTTGGGGGCACTAGTCTATTCCACCTTTCGAAGGTGATCCTCAGAATTGATCGGCTGAATGGCATTCGGCGGATTCGGATTGCTAAGCATCATTCCCGGCCTGAAGGGGGATATATCGACTTTATAATGGTGCAGAATGGAATATCTGAGGTTCTGGATAAACAGTAGGTATGAGCAAGTCTCTTCATCTGATCACAAAAAACAAATGGTCGGATGCTGATCTGATCTTATCTGTGTGTTCTGTCAGATCTATAGGAGGAGTTCACTTACGTCTGTTAAGTTTTTCCAATCAATAATCCGGTTCACTCTGGTGTTCATTTTTTTAATACTGGTGATGCCGGTTGGTGTTGTCAGTATGAGTCCGGTAGTATTCCCACCGGCACCTGGTCCCTATACCGGTGATTATGTGTATATCACTGAGCCCGGGCGATATACGCTTGAACATTCCCTATTGCATCAATATCCGGTCGGCGTGATTATTGCTGCTCCATCGGTGATTCTGGATGGTCAGGGGTACTCTATTCAACCCGCGGTGTCCGGAGCAAATCCGTCTGTCGGGATATGGGTATCCCTGACAGATAGTTCAGGCCGGCCGGTGACTGGGGTTACAATCAGGAATGTGAGTATTACTGATGAGGGGTATGGGATCTATATTGAAGGGATAGATACCTCAGAATTTGACTGGGGCAGCAACCGTGATGGGGATTCCAATGCCCGGGCGGCAGTTTCTTCTTCGCGAAGTCTGACCCTCTCAAAGATAGGGGTATCTTCCTGCAGAGACGGTATCGTTCTTCAAAATCTATCCGGAGTAGCGCTATCAGATATCCGCGTTTCAGGGAATTCTGGATCTGGCATAATTCTCAACGATAGTCAGGCTACGATAACGGATTCTCATCTCACCATGAATAAAGGGTATGGGATTCAGGTCACCGGAGGATCCGGGACTGAGATATCAGGTTCCACCATTGATGGTAATGGAGAGGCGGGGATAGGACTTGATCAGGTCAATGGTATCAGGATAGTAAATAATTCTCTTAATAACAGCCAGAATATTGAGGTCGGAACCAATTGCAGCGGAATTGGCCTTTCCCAGGATCAACAGGAAGGCAAGAATATCGTTGGAGGGAGTATTCTGGGTGGGAATTATTTGCCAGATAATGGGGTTTCTATACCAGCAAAAACTGGTATCACTAATAAAAATGGTGATGGTATAGGGGATTTACCATATGATTATGGCATTCGCATAACTGATTCCACTTCCCAACTTAAGCCGGGAGATGCCATGTCAACCGCAAATAAGACCCCTTCGCCTTTATTTACCCTGGATCCTATACTCTCTGAGGTTTTACCTACACCTGCTCCGACCCCTCAGTCAATACTATCAGGTATTCATGCAGTTATTATTAGTGACACCATTCCCTTGGTAATGAAATCAGGGAATGCATACCCAGTGGCTCTTATACTCTATAATGATGGATCTGAGGACTGGATTGAACAATATAATGTCGGAATTATGGCTCTTGAAGATGCTGCTTCATATGGCCCTGAATGGTTGTTAATCCCGATATCCGGGCCAGTTCATTCAGGTCAGACAGTCAGTCTTAAGTTTACCGTGCAGGCACCATCAAAACCCGGAATCTATACCCTCAAATATCAGGCCGCTCGTGAGGGGTCTGGGCTTGAAGTGCTCTTTGGAAGGGCATATACAAAAACGGTTACGGTGAATTAAAGACCCCGGAAATGGCAATTTTTCCACAAAAGAGGTATAGATCAAAAAACGGACCCGAATCTCTTTACCATCCGTCATCCATCTCCCGGGTGGAGATCAACGAATCTGCTTCTTCATCAAGGCCAAGTTTTCGGAGGCAGCCAATCTTTGCTTCATACACTTCAGCATGATTGGGTTCGATTCTGATGACCTGGTCATAACATTTGATAGCCTCCTTGCAGATATCAGTCTTTGCGAGCGAATTGCCGAGTTCGAACCAACTGTCTGAATCCTCTGGATCCTGCTTTAGTATCTGTTTGAAGCATCCGATCGCCTCTTTATCCTTTCCCATTTTTTGAAGACTAATTCCTTTATTGTAGAGGGCATTTATGTCCCCTGGCATTAGTTCAATAATCCGGTCAAAACATTCTACCGCCTCCAGGTGCTTATCGAGTTCGGCAAGAGCTGATCCCTTATTACTTAATGCATGTACATTACCTGGTTCTATCTCGATGACCATATTAAAGCAGGGGATGGATTTGCTATATCGACCCATGAAGAAGTAATTTACTCCCATATAGAGCCAGAATCTGGAATCCTTGTCATTGATTCTGAGCGCCTGCTCAAACGCTTCAACTGCCTCCTGATATCGGATCAGATTCATCATTGCCATACCTTTCTGAAAGTAGGTATCTTCATCAACAGGATCGAGCATGATGGCTTTTTCATAGCATCGGATAGCATCCTCAAACTTCTGCATGAGACCCAGTTTATTGCCTTCTTCCTTCCAGCGTCTCGCTTCTTGTATGCTAATATTGTCTTCCATTGCTTTTCCCTGTCCCCGGAGTCAGATACAGATGATTGCATAGATTCTGCATTAAAGATATCCATTACCCCTGCATCATTATGAAATGCTGATTACCGGGGGGAATAAAACATTCATCTATGTATGGGATCAGAGGAACTGAAGTGGATATCAGAAGGACTGATCAGAAAGAGAGAGTTCGTCGGGAATTTTTGCTCCTTCTGGTGGCCATCCTCCCTCTTCAGGTCATTTATCCGGTCCTATCCGGAGGGCCGGCAGAACGGCCGGCTATGGTCCTGTTCTTCTCGCTTATCCTTATTGCAGGAGTATGGATTATGCGGGGTTCCCGGCGAAGATTTCTTATGGCAGCTATACTCACCCTCGTCTCATTGGAATTGCTCTGGACCTCACTCTGGTCGGCAGCAGCCTCGCTTCTTCCGTTTGGGGAGTTTTTTTTCTTTTTCGTCTTGATAATTTTGACTGGGCGGAATGTATCGACCTTTATCAGAACCGATATGATGCTCCCTGATCTCCTCCTCGCGACAACCTCACTCTTCCTCCTTACCGGCACAGCGCTCGGTCTTGGGTTGTACCTGGTCAATGGTCTCTATCCTGTCTCCGCTATAAGCGGGATGGGTAATATAGGTCTATCCGGATATCTCGCTGCAGGTATCTCCATTCTTACGACAAACGGGACTGGGATGATTATTTTTGGTCAGTCCCCTCCTCTGGTCATGGTAGTTACTCAGCTCGGCATGATCGGCGGTGTTCTTTTGATCATCTTTACGATCGGAAAAATTGTGGCAGTTCTGGTAAAAAAAGAGGCTTTTGATGAATAATCAGAGGGTGAGCATCCCAGTGAAAACAACATCTGCCGGACCTTTCATCCTGGCACCATTGGAGAGAGTGATAGTAAGGGGCCCCCCCTCAGTTCCTACCTCGACAACGGGACCGGTCTTGCCCAGGTGATGGGCAACTGCCGCGGAGGCAGTAGCTCCTGTTCCACATGAGAGGGTCTCCCACTCCACTCCTCTTTCATATGTCCGAATCCTGATATTGTCTGATCCTAACACCTGAACAAAATTTACATTTGCACCTTTTGGGAAAAATTGGCTGTTTCTGATTGATGGGGCGCTCTTGCAGATATCAAGGGTGTCTAAATCTTTAACAAATACTACCGCATGAGGAACACCGGTATTTACTGCATACACTTCATACCCATTGATGATCTCATGAAAATCTCCTGTCCCCTTTGCCGGTATGGTGGGTGCATCAAACTGGGGCTCGGTCATGGTGACTTCGGCGAGGAAGTCGCCCTCATCGTCATACCCTGAGAAGACCTCTATCTCTCCTGCTACTGTCTCTATGGCGCTTCGATCAGAGACATATCCCTTATCGAAGGCATACCTGGCCAGACATCTAATCCCATTTCCACACATCTCAGCCTCGCTCTCATCAGGCTGAAAGAGGCGCATGACCGGTTTCCCATCCTGAGTTTTACCAAGGAAAAGTACCCCATCGCCACCGATTCCCATCCGGCGATCACAATACACTGCAGCAAATTCCCCTTTCATTTCATCAGGGACTTTTATACCGTCCCACTCGTCTATCAGGATGAAATCGTTTCCGTTCCCGTGTAGTTTGCTAAAAGGCAGATCCATATTCAGAACTCCTATACCTCTTAGACCTTCCCCCACTTTTCAAGTGCCCGTTTCAGTTCGGGATGGTCTTCTGCATAGGTAGTAAGAGGTATATCTGCCATACTCGCATCAACGGCCTGGCGCATGGCAGTGGCTCCCGCACGGGTGCCATCAGGGTGCCCGTGAATACCTCCACCTGCCTGGAGGATGATATCCCTTCCAAGAGTTTTGATCTCTGCTTCTACTCCGCCAGGATAGAGTCCGCCACTGGCGACCGGGAAGACCCTTCTGATATCATGCCATGACTCGGTGAGGGCCTTATTATCGCCGATAAGTTCCTGAGCATCATGCTGCATCTTTCCGGAGATTGTCCCGGTATGGAGTTGATCTCCGCCTAACATCCGTACCAGACGACAGAATGGGCGCATAGAGATCCCATGCTCAGGATTTCTGGTAATTGCTGCGTGCATCGTACGATGGATATGGAGTGGGAGGTTAATAGACGGATCTTCAGCAACCACTCTGACGGCATCAAATCCACAGACGATCACATCGATCATCAGCATATTAGCGCCCATCTCTTTCGCTTGTTCTGCACGTTCAAGTATCTTGTCACCTGCCGTTGAGATGTTCACCGCATAAAGAACAGTCCTGCCAGTCTGGGATTGTGCCCGGTCAAGGTGCTCCATCACGAGTGGCAGCCTCTGAGATATAGGGCAGAATTTCTGATCGGTTAGGGTTTCGTCGTCTTTGATAAGGTCCACTCCACCTATGGCTGCTTCATACGCGACAGTAGCGGTATCCTTCGGGTTCAGCCCTACCTTTGGTTTGATGATGGTTCCGACATGGGGTCTGTCTGTTGTACCGGTGAGTTTTCTGACCCCGTCTATTCCGAATTTTGGCCCTTTAAACGGGACAACTTCTTTAGGAAAATCTACGTCCAGTAGTCTGACTGCGGCAATTTTCGATAGACCGAAGAGATTCCCGGCAACCACTGAGAGGTACTGAGGGATGTTCCCAATCTCAAATATCTCGGAAGGATACCTGATAGATACCTGATATCCTTCACCTGAAGGGATCACTTTCTCAACATGACCGTCCAGGTAGTGGACATACTCCTCCAGGGTGGAGATATCAGTCCAGGTTCCGGTTGTCTGTTCTTCAGCGATAGCCTTCGCCGCCCACTCGGGAGTAACTCCTTCTTTTGGGCGGAAATAATAGTGTGCAATGACATCTGCCATGTTATTCCTCTTCGCAATATGGGTATTCAGTACAGAGATCTTCAATACTCCAATGGAGATATTCTCGTATGATGGTATATGCCATCTCTGGTGGGATAGCTCCTTGTTCAGTAATAATCAGATCAACGTACTCTGCCGGGGTTACGTCAAAGGTTGGATTTCGGACGGTAACATTGGGCAGACTTGCAAGGATTGCATCAGGAAGGACTTCGGTTGAAGGTCGCTCCTCAATAAGAATCCTTTCTCCGAGAATTGTCCGGGGAGCAAACTTGTACGTCTCTGCTGCTACGAGAAAATTCACCCGTGCCTCTTTCGCCGCAAGCGCGATCTGTGCTGTCCCGATCTTATTAATGACCGCTCCATTGACGGTGATTGCGTCTGCCCCGGTTATGCAGAGATCCACTTCCTTCATAAAATAGCGGGCTGCTGAATCAACGATAAAATTGGTTTTAATTCCTGCATCAGAGAGCGTCTTTATGGTGATATGCCCCTGATTTCGTGGTCTCACTTCTGTTGCGTATACTTCTATCTCCATTCCCTGGTTATGTGCGGTCAGGATGCAGTTCAGAGCAGCTTCTGAGTTGCAATGAGTCATTATCACATCACCATCTCTGATATGATGGGCACCAATTTCGCCGATTCGGGATACTGCGTGTTCAGAGAGGGATATAAATGACTTTGCACGCTCTTCCAACTCCTCTTTTGCCTCCTTTAGGCTGGTTGCACTCATAAGGGGGTATGAGATGAGGTTGACGGCATTTGGGAGAGATACTGCGGTCGGACGTACGTTCGCCAGGAGGTCAGCCACCTTTATCATCTCCTGTCGGTATGAATGAAGGTCTGAAGAGGGGTAGGATGCTGAGTGGTCAAGGAGTGCCCTGGCTGCTGCCCGGGCGATCCGTCCGGCACCCCGAATCTCCATACTTCTGATCTGCTCTGCTGTCTCCTCAAGGATCATATGTTAGATCTCACTTTTCTATCCGATAGAACCTGTGTGGGCTCCCTCTTTTTTCTTATTTCGGTGTCATGAGGATCGGTATTATTCTATCTGGCGCTGAGCTCACTATACGTATGTCGATCGCGGTCGTCTTTGACAGTGCCGGCACTCTCCTGCATACATACCGAATGGCTAAGGACGTAAAATCAGGTGAGTTATTTCCTGAAGTGGAAACAACGATGCTCACATTTGAAGACCCAGAACGTGTTCTCTGTGTCATTCATGCCCATTCACGCGGGATTATGGCAGCACCTCCTGAACAGCTCGTATCGGCGTTTTTAAAAGAGCATCATATAGGGTTTGGGATTTCCTGTACCCGGCGGGTGGTGGAAGCTGAAGAGATAGGGAGGATTCTGTATGGTGACACGTTTGCCCGGATGGGTGACATGCAGGAATGTATGCGAATCATCTGGACTAAAATACAGGAGGAGGCTATCGTTGCACTCAATAGCGGAGTGATTGTGCACACTGGTCATGGAAGGATCGAGTTCACCGTAACTGCGGGAGGAACTCCGTTTCCTGGGGCGAAAGAAACGATTCGTGAGCTCCACCGTCTCGGGGTAGCTACATTTATTGCATCTGGTGACCGGGAAGCGAAACTGGAACGTATGGCTGACTACCTTGGAATTCCCCGAGATCGGGTCTTTGGGATAGCAACTCCGACCATGAAGGAGCAGGTTGTTCGTGATCTTAAGGAGATCTACCCGATGGTGATCATGGTGGGGGATTCTATCAATGATCTCCTGGCAATGCGTTCAGCGGATATCGCGATTCTGACTGAACAACAATGTTCGCAAAAAAATGAAGATCTGATAGCAGCGGTGGATCATCGGATCCATGATGTCAGGGATGTTCTTGGAATCATACGCCCAATCCTCTCCTGAATCATCCCTTCTCTCGTCCCGGTGTTTAGTGAGGATTGTGGTGAATAATTGTAAAAAATAAAAAGTATTACCCACGAGAGCACACCAGTACACCAGAACGGTGAGTGCATCATGAAACCCCTGATCACGGTTGAGAATCTTTCGATGGCGTTTGACGGAAAGACAGTTCTCAAAAATATATCATTCACCCTTGCAGAGGGAGAGATTCTTGGGATCATAGGTCGGAGCGGTGCAGGGAAGACCGTTCTGATGCATCTTCTCCGCGGTGTGGATCAATCACCTACCAGTGGGAAGGTTATCTATCACATCGCTGTGTGTGAGAAGTGCGATTATGTATCTGTCGGGAGCCAGGCAGGGCAAAAATGCCCAAAATGTGACGATACTCTTAATAGCCGGGATGTTGATTTCTGGAATCCGGATAATGAGCAGATGAAACGGCGGATCATGCGACGGAATGCCATCATGTTTCAACGCACATTTGCGCTGTACGGCAATGACCGTGTCATCGATAATATCTTAAAAGCCCTCGATGATGTGAACTATCCGGCACATAAATCAGTGTCACGAGCTGCGGATCTGGTGGATCAGGTCAGACTCTCTCACCGGATGATGCACATTGCAAGGGATCTGTCAGGCGGAGAGAAGCAGAGGGTTGTGCTCGCCAGGCAGCTTGCGAAAGAACCATTCTGCCTCTTTGCTGATGAACCGACAGGAACACTTGATGGAAAAACCGCAGCGATTGTGCATCAGACCCTGAAAGAGTCAGCAGAACAGACTGGTATGGGGATGGTTGTAACTTCACATTTCTCACAAATTCTGGAGGATATTGTGCATCGGGCGATATTCCTCCAGAATGGGGAGATCAAAGCTTCGGGAACCCCACACGATGTCACTGCAGTCTTCATGGAAGGCTTTCATGATGATGAGGTCTTTAATGAGGTTATCCTTGGCGAAGAGATCATGCGGGTCCGTGATCTGGCTAAACGGTATGTCTCGCTTGATCGGGGTCTCATCAGGGCAGTAGATCTGGTCAGTTTATCCGTGAACCGGAAAGAGATATTTGGCATTATCGGAACATCCGGAGCAGGGAAGACGACCTTGTCAAAGATGATTGCCGGGATCATCGAACCGACGAGCGGAGACCTCCAGGCACTTGTTGGGGATGAATGGGTTGATATGACCAAACCGGGATTTGACTTCAGAGGTCGGGCAAAACAGTATATTGGTCTTCTTCATCAGGAATATGATCTCTTTCCTCATCGGACTGTGCTCGATAATCTGACCGATGCAATCGGCCTTGAGTTCCCAAAAGAACTGGCGATGAGAAAGGCGATAATCACTCTCAAGATGGCAGGGTTCACCACGGAAAAGAGCAGGGAAATTCTGGGGCGACTTCCGGGTACTCTGTCTGAGGGAGAACAACATCGGGTTGCTCTCGCCCAGGTCCTCATCAGGGAACCGCATGTGGTGGTCCTTGATGAGCCAACCGGTACCATGGATCCGATCACAAAGGTGGATGTGAAGCACTCAATTATGCACTCCCGTGAAGAGAGTGAAGAGACGTTCATCATCGTCTCTCACGATATGGACTTTGTCAGGGAGACGTGTGATCGATGTGCTCTCATGCGGTTTGGTAAGATCGTGAAAATTGGTCCGACTGCTGAAATTCTGGCTGAAATAACTGAACAGGAAAGACAAATAATGGCGACAGCGTGATAGAGGGGAGGGATCCAGATGGCAACAGTTCTCCTTGATGGAAGTTGGGTTGAGTTCTCATCCGGGGCTACAATCGGTGACCTGCTTCCCGGACATAATCCTGCGATGAGTATTGCGGTGATTCGTCCGGGCTCGGTCAGCCGCTCTGAAACCCGCCAGTTTCTTTTAAAAACTACCGCAGGGGAGATAGTAATCGAAATCTCTGGTTCAGAAACAATTATTGAATGGTCTCATCTCCCGTCTGATCTGTCTGTTCGATGGCAGGATCGCATATCAGTCAGCTTAGGGCCATTCTCATCCCAATTTAACCCCTCCCGACGTCCCTCCCGGTATGAACGGGGGGATCTGATCCTCGGATGTGGAGGATATGATCCATCTAATTCTATGCTGGTATTTGCACGTCGGACCCACTCTGCAGATCATGGGGCTGCAGCAGATGGTGGTCGTCTTGGGAAGGTAGTCTCTGGCAGAGGGGTAGTCGACCGCTTAGATCCAGGGGATCACATTCTCGGGATAGAACCGGTAATATCGTTTGCTGAGTCGGTTGATGCGTTCACGACTACAGACCTCTCCTATCCGGTCTCTGACGGGATGCAGATAATCAGTCATTTGAAGGTAGAGGTGCAGGGCTCTGATAGCAGCACCGGAAAATATTCTGGAGAAACGGCAGAGAGTGTTGAGCTCCTTCTCCTTGCTCTGCGTTCAGGGACGTACACGTGTGGACTCAAACTGAGTAACCATATCAGATGCGATATCTTAACCGGTACTCCCGTACCGTATGAAATGGGCGCCTCTCGGCGGGAAGGAGCGGTCATGATGCGGACCTCTGGCAAAAGGAAGGGTTCGGTATACATATATACTGAAGATATCCCCCGGAGTATGGCTCACACCCTGGTTGGGCAGGTTGTGCATGGGATTGAGATTGCCCGGATTGCCAGGGAAGGAGAGGCGTTTCTGGTTCTGGTGAATCCAGAAAAATTTGACCTTGTAGGGGTACCCCTTGAGCAGGCAATAGCATATGCCAAAGAACGTCAGGTGATCCTGACTCCTGATCGGGAAGGGGAAGGAAGGATGGTCATCTCTCAGGAACCCTCCACGACGCTAGACGTGCTGGCCAGGGGTATGGTGTCAGTGCATACCGTTCCGGTCTCTCAGGTCATCGATATCTCGCTTGATGATCATGCATCTCCTGAAACATGCCGAATTTTTCGGGAGGTTACTGGTCTGAAATATCATGCAGTCGGAAGACTCCCTCTCTTCTTTGCATTCGACGACGTCCATCTCTTTGAGACAACTATCCCAAGAACCATCAATGTGAAACCAGAGAATACGCCTGAGGATGAAGTCAATGCAGGGGTTCTGGCGATGACTAATGAATCAAGAAAGGGGGTTGGGATGGTAGGGGTGCGAACCAGTGACAACAGCGAGTTCGGCCCTACTTCAGAACCATTTTCTGGCACGAATGTGATCGGCATGGTAATGGATCTCCACAAGCTTGAAGCGTTAAAGGAAGGGGATCTGGTCTACTTCAGGGAGGTGCAGAAATGAACGGGAAAATTCCGCCTCTGTACGCCGGTACAGTCACTAAATACATATTTGTTGAGTCATACAAGACCACCCCTGATGATCTCGCTGCACGGGCATATGAGGTAGCAGAGCGGGTAATGATTAAAGAGACCTGTTTTGGGATGCAGATCACTGGTGATGAGGCAGAAGTGGACCGCGTCATCGCCCACATCAGAGAAGTTGATCCTGCTCATATCTTTGTGAAAGACAGGGGTTTTCCGCCAGGTGACCCCCGTCGATGCCGTGCAAACCTCGGTGGAGCACGGCCAGGGTATTTTGGACATGAGTTTGAGATGGGTCTGATACCATGGATTTCGCGTGGTCTCGATGCCCTATCCCGGCCTGGTTATGAGAATCTCCCTCCGATACCCTCCCCTGAAGAGTCTCCTGTGCTTGATGTACAGCGACTGAAACAACTGATCGACGCTGAGGTGCCATAACATGGCAAAAGTTTTTATTTATCCAGCAACAAGTCTGATTCTTTCTGATTTGGTAGCCCGATTCGGGCACAAACCCCTCGGAACAGCCCTCTCAATTCGTGAACGGATCCAGACTGCAGGAGTAGACTCTCCCCCTCTCCAGATGACTCCCGAGGATGCAAAGCGGGGGCTCCGATGGGCAGCAGTCGAAGTACCATCAGGGGTCAGGGGGCGGATGTCACTCTTCGGACCATTGATCGATGAAGCAGAGGCAGCGGTCATCGTTCGGGATGCTGACTTCGCGTTTGGATGTATGGGATGCGCCCGAACTGATGAACTGGTTGAGTTCCTGATCAGGCAGAAAGGGGTTCCGGTTCTGGATCTTGAGTACCCTTCTGATGAAGACTCAGGCATTGCTTTCGTTCGCAGAACAAAAGAATTTCTGCAGAGTTTGGAGGTATCCCATGAATGAAGAACTGGTCAGGATTGCCCAGCTCTCCTGTGGCCCTGAATATAGCGGTGTTCAGAAGGAGATTAATATAGCAGCCGAGGCGGTGGGGGCAGAGATTTTCTTCCCTGATCTCTCGCTATCAGATATCAGGCGCAATTTCAAGGATTTCGGACTTGATGTCAGATCAGCAGATCTAAAGCTTGCCATCGCCCGGGGAGTTGCCCTGGTAGAAGGGTCGGTCGAGGCTGATGCTGTCTTTATTGCAACTTGTTTCCGCTGTGCTGAGGCAGCGATCGTCAGGAATGAGCTCCGCAGGTATATCCATGAACATTCTACCCTCCCGGTGGTTAGCTACTCATTCACCGAACGGACAACCTCGGGGACATTACTGACCCGCATGGAAGCGTTGACCACGATTGCAAGGCGGCGTGCTCTGCTGGCCCGTGAAACGCAGACTGGTCTGACGATGGGTGTCGACTCCGGGTCTTCAACAACCAAAGCAGTGGTTATGCAGGATAATGAGATCATCGGAACCGGCTGGCGCCCAACGACAGAGGTTCTCGGGAGTGCGGATGAAGTGATTTCCCTTGCCCTTGCTGAAGCAGGAGTAAAACGCGAGGATCTCGATGCGGTCGGGACGACCGGATACGGACGATTCCTGGTTGGTAAGCGGATTGGTGCAGACCTGATTCAGGAAGAACTCACGGTCAACTCAAAGGGTGCAGTCTTCCTTGCTGACTGTCAGCATGGTCCTGCAACGGTCATTGATATCGGTGGGATGGATAATAAGGCGATATCGGTGAATAATGGAATTCCCGGGACTTTTACCATGGGAGGAATCTGCGCCGGGGCGAGTGGGCGATTCCTGGAAATGACGGCAAAACGGCTTGGGGTGGATATCACTGAACTCGGTCCCCTCGCGATGGCCGGGATGGGTGATGAGGTTCCCATGAACAGTTACTGCATCGTCTTTGGAACTCAGAGTCTGGTCAATGCCCTTGCTGAGGGGCATTCAAAAGAGGATGTTGCCGCAGCTGCGTGCCATAGTGTTGCAGAACAGGTATTTGAGCAGCAGCTTCAGGAGATAGATATTAAAGAACCGGTGATTATGGTTGGGGGAACTTCTCTGATCCAGGGGCTTGTGCGTGCGATGGGAGATCTTCTCCAGACAGAGATTGTCGTCCCTCACCACTCGCAATACATCGGATCGGTAGGGGCTGCACTCCTCTCATCCGGGTTTGTGGAGAAGAACTGATATCGATGCAGACAATGGAGTATTTTGAGGTGGTCTCTACCGAACCAGCGGGCGGTGAACTCTACCGGCGGATTGCGTCAACGGTTATTACGGATCATGGCCTGCTTCGGGTTCTCTCAAAACTCAGGATATACATAGACCCGGAGATTCCCATCTTCTTCGCGGTCGGCCTGACCCGGTCAGTGCCTCGGAATATTGTCGTCAGTGACTTTGCCGGTGTTACCTATGATGGGAATAAGGTTATTCTCTCCATTGCCGATGAGACCTATCTCGCTCCGTTTCTCCAGATTCTCTGGGAACGGTTTGGGAAAGAACGGGTTCTGCAGCCTGATCGGTTTACTATTGAGTTACATCTTGAGGGGCAGGAAAAAGATGGCCTTGAAGATATCGTAGTTGCGGATCCCACTGAGGGACTCTTTAAAGATCTCATCTATACGATGCAGGTGATCTGCCCTGAAGGATTCAAAGTAAAGAAACAGAGTTTTCAGAATGGAAGGTTCTGGTTTGTGGCGAGTGAAAATACGCTTGTTGAGGATGTCCTCCCGCTGGTAGATGAGCAGTTTGCGATTATGGGGGAGTCACGATGATTCTGGTTCCTATCACCTACAAAGGGGGAGTATACCGACATGATGAGATCCTTGACCTGATAGAGGATATGGGGGGGTATATCATTCAGAAGCATATGATCGCTCAGGAAGTGGTGCTTCAGGCCCTCATCCCGAAAGAGGATATCGAGACCCTTCGGGAGATCGCGAGGCCTCTGACTGGTGAGGTTATCTTTGCCCCACTGGTCGGTACAGAGATCGCGATCGTCTCGATGTCACTCGAGATCCACCATCTCCCCCATGCATCATGCGATGTAGCTGAGTACCTCCGTACTGCAGGTGCCAAGACAAATATGGTTGGGCTTGCCCGGGGATTCGGAAAGAGAATAGGTCTTCTCTCTGACGAAGAACGCGATATTATCAACGAACATGATCTGGCGATCTACCTTTTTGGAAACTTTGAGACCTGCATCCAGAAGAAGATGCCAACATTCAGACGTGGTATTCATATCCCGATCATTGTTACTGGTGGTCCATCAACAGAATCTTTGCAAAAAATAATTGACCCTCCGGTTTCCGGATATGTAGGAGGGTTTGGCAGGTTTATGCACCGGACCAAAGAAGCGCCAGAACTTGAGAAACTTGATGAGATCATCAGGGAGGTTTCACGGGTTCTTGACGAAAGAAGGGCAGAGATATCCAAAGATCCCCTCAGTATCTCACCGGCAAGGCTGATGGATGTAATTCTTGAGCAGATGCCGGACATCCACGAGGTAACCTCTCCTATCCCGGTCGTAGTTCAGATGGATGGGGTAAGAGTGAAGCTCCCCTACGACCCCTTTTCATCACGACTGAAGAAGATCGAGGTAGATGCCGGGGTTTCTATCGGGAGCATCGGGGATATCAGGCCATCGAGAATGCGGGATTATATCCTGGTTAAGATTAAACCGTTCTCTGAAACCGGCCTCATGATATGACCGGCTCTGATTATCCGGTATCAAAGTTCAGGGAAAGAGAATCTCCTCATATTCGGGTGCTCTATGTCGATGATGATCAGGATTTTCTTGAGATTGTAAAGGTCATACTCGAGAATAAAGAGGATATTTCGGTTGATATTACTGCATCCGGGTATGCAGCTCTTGAGCTCCTGAAGACAGGAGGGTATGATATCATCCTTTCTGATTACCGGATGTTCCGGATGGATGGTATGGAGTTCTTAAAGCAGGCCCGGGAACTGGACTCCCAAATCCCCTTTATCCTGTTCAGCGGTATCATGCAGGATGAAGTGATCCATGATGCTATTGGCAGGGGGATTACATCTTATATCCTGAAAGAGGGAGATCCGGCTGTCCTGTTTGACGAGCTGGAGAAGAAGATTCGTGCTGCGGTGAGGCACAGAAGAGATGATGTATACGTGTCGCAATAATCAGCGTTTCGCTCTGATTTCATTCCTTGCAACTGGTTGCAACTAGTTTTTAGTTCAATCTCTCGAAATATCCCCTGTAATAATATATATTGAGGATGTGGAGGTCTCTCTCAGTCAGGGTTCATCTTGTTTTCCTGGTTATGGGAGTTTTATCTGGTGAACTTGGTGTATGTACTGATTTCAGATATTCCCCAATTGATTGGCACAAACTTTCTCTCTCTTGTTTATATGGTGTTTCATCCAACAGGTGGATGTCACAAGAGCACTCTTGTGAGCATAGGCATCCTGAACACCAATATATCCCCCCTCTCCAGATAGTGGATTCATCGTCCCATGTTACACGGTTTCGGAGAGGTGTTTAACTGAAGATTCAACCAGGAAAATATCCTCCTACATTCCTGCTGCATCTCCCCTCACGCAATATCGGTGCCTTCCATATCAGATCTTAATTGTGAATATTTCCGGCCGTGGTGTGATCGGCTGAATGAGGTGAAAAATGAGTTGTAAAACATTCTCCTGTGATTATG
This sequence comes from Methanobacteriota archaeon, assembly GCA_043803325.1. Classification (GTDB taxonomy): domain Archaea; phylum Halobacteriota; class Methanomicrobia; order Methanomicrobiales; family Methanospirillaceae; genus Methanospirillum. The sequence continues at coordinate 19,309 of JAZDKH010000490.1, forward strand.
AATTCCCGATGTTTCCCGGAAGACATGGATCACAGGATACCGCTCTGGAGTATGAACCAAGTCTGCGTGACCTCATCGGGTCAGATGAGAGTTTTGTTAGTATGCTCGAAGCGATTCGTTATCTGAATTTTCCTGGGTTCTGATCTTTTTCTCTTTTCTTCATGCGATATTCTCTGTTCTCTTGTATTATTCACTGGTTTTAGTATTCTATATGTTACCTCGCTCGTCTTTCTTATCATGGGTGTGGTGGTGGTGCAGATCCGGGGTGTGACCATGGTTGTGGGTTTTGGGGAGATGTTGATGGGGATGAGCATGCTCACCCGGATTTTTGATATCATGTATATGGGTATGATGATGGTCGTGGTGACTGTGTCGGTGATCATGACTGGCAGGTAAATGGCTGTGGAGGTGCGAATGGTCTTCGGATGCGATCAGATACACCCCCCCTGCCATCAAGGGAAGGCATATCAGGGTTTGAACGCCGGGGACTTCACCCAGAATCGGGTATGATGCGATCACTCCGATAAAAGGTGCCAGTGCAAAGAGTGAACCGGTCCGCACCGCTCCGAGGACTCGCAGAGACCGAATAAAGAGGAGGATGGAGAAGCCGTATCCAAACAATCCGATGAGAAGCGCTGATCCAACCAGGATGAGCGAGGGTGCGGGTTCTCTCAGACCAATCGCGAGAAAGATTCCAAATATCCCGGCACCGAACCCTTTGATGATCGCGATCATGGCAGGGTCTTTTCCAGAGAGAAGGCGCGTAGCGTTGTTATCTATCCCCCAGCAGAGACAGGCGCCTAAAATGAGAACTATTCCAGCCGAAATTCCCAAGTCTCCTCCGGGGTCATACGACAGAATGAGTCCCCCGGTGAGTACAAGAATTGTTGCGAGTAAAGTCCGGGAACCGAGGGGTTCAGCAAAAAATAGTCCTGCAATAATGACGGTCATAACGAGCTCCCCATTCAGGAGGAGAGAGGCAGTTCCTGCCGGAACTGAAGTGAGACCGGTCATGAGCAGGATTGGGCCGATGATGCTCCCTGCAATGACGATAATGATGATCCAGAGGATATCATCTCTGCTGATTTCTGCCTCAATCCTTTCGCCCTTGGTTCTGATTAATCCGGTTATGGTGAGCAGACCTAACCCGGCCCCAAGGTAGAGGAGGGCAGCAAGGGTGATCGGTCCAATCCCGGTGAGGAGGAACTTAGAGAATGGAATGACTATACCAAAGAGAACTGCTGCAGAGATCGCTGATATGATTGCATATTTTTCAGATCGATACATCTGATATTCCTTTGATGATCAAGTACCTGTCTGGTATTATCCCTCGTCGGCAAAAAATAGGATACCTCCGAATATTCCTTATAACACGGTAATATTCATCATATACTGGGTTTCATTCCCGGTATTAGGCTCCCATGGGCGTTTATAAACTGCATTAAAGGTCTGATTCCCTTTCTCGACTCCTCGTACCAGCCAGTAGTGCATCCCTCCGGATCCCACGACTCCGGGTTTTACCGGGTCTGCCACATAGGTGTCGTTCTCTATCATAAGCCCGGCACTGATCGTGGCGTTCCACATATAGCCGGTTGTTGGGTTCTCCTTTAGGAAAATGTTTATGGTATCATTCAGGGGCATTGTTTCGTGTGTACCGGTCTGGTTTTCCGTCACCATTTCAGATGAATTCTCTCCCATCAGGGTAACTGCACCATCTCCACCCGGCGAGGTCAGATCTGATCTCTCTTCTGCGGTGGTTTCTGGGGTAATTGCAGGTTTTGGTGTGTTTTTATCAGGAACTATGGTTTCGTTCTTACTGGTGCAACCAGCCATGAGAACCAGTATCATCAAGAGGATAGTGAGGGTAATAATCCGGTGATCCATGATTGCTGTTTGGAATGCTGCTGATATAAGTGCTTGCCAGATGTGGAATATGACTCCTCTCATTTGACTGATAGGTACCTGTCCGCATAATCTATAACCCCGAAAACCTCCAGATGATGTACCATATGAGTGGGCGAAGACCGGGTGATTCACCCCTCCTGGATCCTGACTACTTGAAGGATGACGGGTTCTGGGATCGCCTGTCTGAGAAGATATCGATCCCGATACAGAGTTCATTCAATGGAGAGGTGAGAGCTGCCAGCTCAGGTCCGGTTTCCATCGGTTTGATTAGTGACGTTCATGCAAATCTGCCGGCACTTGAAGCGGTACTTACCGATGCTGAGTCACGGGGGGTCACCATTATGCTGAACGCCGGAGATAGTACCGGATATGGACCATTTCCTGATGAGGTTATCAGCCTGCTTCGCAGCAGACATATTATGAGTGTTATCGGGAACTATGACCTTTCGGTCCTGTCAAAAAGATGGAAGACCGGCAAACCCAGATCGCGGGAGAAACAGGTGGCCATGCGATGGGCGTACCATAATATCTCACCGGAGAACCTGGTCTGGCTGAAAAACCTTCCCCGTGAGATACGGCTCTCGGTCAGAGGGCTGACCCTTCTTGTGACTCATGGGAGTCCGGATTCGATCACTGAATACCTTGATGCGGGAACCCCGGAAACCCGCCTTCATGAGGTTGCATCAGGGATAAGCGCAAGGGTGGTAGTTACCGGGCATTCACATCGTCCGGCTGCCCGTGAGGTTGACGGGGTCTGGTTTGTAAACACCGGGAGCGTGGGAAGGTCTGAAGATGGGGATCCCCGAGCCTGTTATGCTCTCATAACCGTAGACCCCTTCTCCCTCACTCACATCAGGGTCCCCTATGATATTGATCGCACCGTCACAGCTCTCAGAAACCGACATCTCCCTGATGCATTTATCAGGATTGTTCAGGAGGGGAGATCTCTTGAGATGGTACGGAATTCGGATGTACCCCTATGATACCTGATCAGATCGGTACAATATCAGGATCAGACAATCTGACTCCCGGTGATGAACCGGTTCTTGATCTGATGAACCGGTTTGATCCTGATCCGAGACATGCGGTGCAGGTTATGCGTCTTTCAGTCAGACTCTTCGATGATCTGATTGCGTTGCATGGGTTTGGATCAACAGAGCGACGCATCCTCTGTATTGCTGCTCTTCTTCATGATATTGGGTGGAGTGTCCCTGCCTTCCCGCATCATAAGGCGTCGATGCGGCTCATTCTGACTGATGAGACGATATCTCTCACCACTGAATATCGGTGTGTTGCAGCCTTGATCGCCCGATATCATCGCAAATCCCATCCATCCCTGAATCATAGTTCCTTTGCCTCCCTTTCACCTGCACAGCAGAACATTGTCAGATGGAATGCTGCTCTCCTCCGCGTCGCAGATGCTCTCGATCGTTCGCATCGTTCTTTGGTTCGAACGATATCTGCCCGGTTCACTGAAACTGATATCCTTATCTGGTGTGGCACTGGAGATGGGAGGGAACTACCATCAGATATTGAAGAGGCTGTCCTTCTGAAAAAAACTGCACTTCTGAATGAGATCTCAGGGAGGAGAATCGAGGTCCAATGGAACTGAATGAACCTAAAGTGGTTGCCTTCATAGATTTAGGAACCAATTCTGCTCGCCTTCTGGTGGTAAAACTCAATTCGAATCACTCGTATACGATCCTGACGCAGCAAAAGGAGGTTGTCCGTCTCGGTGAAGGGGAGTTTGCAGATAATCTCCTGACGGTGGAAGCAATAGAGCGGACGGTGGTAGTCATATCCCGTCTTGCAGAGATTGCCCGTGCCTTTAGCGCTGACGATTTCATAGCAGTTGCTACATCTGCTACCCGTGATGCCAGAAATCGCGATGTTCTTATCAGCAGAATCAAGGGTGAGGCTGGGATTGAGATGAATATCATCTCTGGGCCCGAAGAAGCCAGATTGATATGGCTCGGAGTTTCAAGCGGGGTAGATATCGGAGAGAAAAGCGCCCTGTTCATCGACATCGGGGGGGGAAGTACCGAGGTGATAGTCGGGGATCAGACCCGGACATTTCTTCTCAGGAGCCTTAAACTCGGTGCCATCAGATTGACGAATATGTTTATGCCTGATTTCTGTGGCCAGATTCCTGACTCGACAATTCAGCGAATAAGACGGCACATCAGGAGTCGAGCCTCTCATACCATCAGGCATGTAAAAGGATATCCCATTCAGCAGGTTTTCGGAAGTTCAGGGACCATCAGTACTCTTGAGCTCATCGCAGCATCCATGAAGGGTCAGTCTGATCCCCATCGCCCGGGTCTCATCACTCGTGCCGAATTATCTGTAGTGGTCAGACACCTGAGTAGCCTTTCACTCAAGGACCGGAGAGCAGTACCCGGTCTGAATCCTGATCGGGCAGATATCATCGTGGCAGGTGCGATTATCCTTGAGTCGCTTCTTGATCTGGCTGGTGTCTCTGAGATACAGGTCTCATCCAGAAGTCTGCGGGATGGGTTGCTTGTGGATTACCTCTCACGCATTCCCGGTTTTCCCCATGCAGAACCAATGTCGGTCAGGGAAACCAGTATCAGACAGCTCGGAAGATCCTGTCATATCGATGAATCTCATGCCGGTCATGTGGAGTATTTAGCACGGTCCCTGTTTGACACCGCCCGGATTTCCGGGTACCATGCACTCTCTGACGAAGATCGCGAGATCCTGTCACATGCTGCCTATCTTCATGATGTAGGTCAATTTATTGCATTTTCCGGACATCATCAACATTCATTCTATCTGATAATCCATGCTCCTCTTCTTGGATTCCATGAATATGAGATTCTGATGATTGCCCTGGTTGCCAGGTATCACCGTAAAAAGATGCCCCGTCAGAAAGATTCCGGGTACACCTGCCTGGATCCTGAAGACCGGGTTATTATACAGTTACTTGCTTTATTTCTCCGGATGGCAGAAAATTTGGATCGGAGTCACGATGGTCGGATAATGTCAGCCAGTCTGTCCCCTGGTAATCGCGGCGAAACGATTCTCACCATCGGATGCCGCTCTGACTGCACACTTGAACAATGGGCAATAATCGGGGATGTTCGAGCATTTGAGCGAACATTCAAAAAGAAGCTGACGGTTGCAGTCTCTCCTCAAATCAGATGAACAAAGCAGGAAGTGACTCGTGCCTGATATTGCAGGCCTTATATGTCACCTGCGATACTCTTCACCGCTTCTTTGGCTGATTTCATAGCTGATTCGTCTTTGAGTACTTCTCCTGCTTTATATCCATGACCGCTGACTGGTTTGATGATCTTCATCTCCTGAGCCTGGGCCCATATCTGCATCGTCTCGACTGCCCGGTCCTCACCACTCTCTGCACAGACTGCAACCGGGATGAATTTTTTCCCTTTTAACTGGCGCTCATGCCAGAGTGAATACGTTCTGTCAATCAGGTTTTTAATCTGCCCATTTACATCATGAAAATAGACGGGTGAACCCATGATGATCAGATCACTCCGTATCATCTTTTTTGC
>JAZDKH010000491.1:0-3108 GCA_043803325.1 Methanobacteriota archaeon
ACCCCCTCTCTCCCCCAGAGGGGGAGGCATCCCAAGGGGAGCACCCCCTTTTTGGAAGTTCTCGTCGACCTTCTGAGGTTATCGCTATATGGGGGATGCCCGAGCGGCGGGGGCAGAAGCACGAAGTGCAAAGAGCCCCCAAGAGCGACACCTCAGTTCCCTGTAAGGATTTCTACAGAGTAATTTTTATAATCTTTTTTTATAAAAGAAAGGCAGGAATCCAGAATTGGATTTTTTTACCTCCCCCATCCAATCCTTTTTTATGAGGTATGACAAAGATCACGGTTATGCCGATCAAAGTTCTCGCCTTTGCCGGAAGTCCCCGCAGGCATGGTAATTCCGAGACACTGCTGGACTGGGTGCTCGAAGGGATGAACGCTGACCCGGATGCGGTCATTGAGAAAGTTGCCCTGACGGACGCCAATATCAATCCCTGCAAGGGGTGCAATGCATGCGAGAAACTCAATAAATGTGTGCAGAGGGATGGCATGGACATCTACCATGACAAGATCGTTGCCGCTGACGTTATCCTGCTCTCGTCGCCAATCTATTGCATGGGCGTCGCATCGCAGGCAAAGGCCTTAATCGACCGGGCACAGGTTTTCCGTTCACGAAAATATGTGCTCAAACTCCCCATTGTTCCCCCGGAGCGCAAGGGTAAGAGGCTGGGGGTATTTCTCTCATCTGCCGGGCAGAACTGGGATCATGTCTTTGAGGCTGCCATTCCTTCAGTGAAATGTTTCTACCATGTTATTGATATCAAGGATGCAGACATCTCCTACCTGATGATTAACGGGGTGGATGAAAAAGGGGCGATCGAGAAACACCCGACAGCCAGAACCGATGCCGGGAAACTGGGAAAAACCTTGCTTGCTGAAATCAAAAAGCGGCTTGTAGCGTGATGTTATGATGGTAACGGTTCTTGGCATCTCCGGCAGTCCCCACCGGCACGGGAATACAGAAACCCTGCTCGACAGTTTTTTGGACGGGGCACGGGCAGCCGGCGCCTCGGTTGAGAAAATTGTGCTCAAGGATCTTAACTACGCACCCTGCCGGGGGTGCAATGCCTGCCATAAAACAGGCGAGTGCGTGGTCAAAGACGATGCAATCACCTTATTTGATAAAATTCTTGCATCCGATTGCATTGCGGTCGCTTCTCCCATTTATACGATGGGGATCACCGCAGAACTCAAGGGAATGATTGACCGGGGGCAGTATCTCTGGGCCCGGAAATTTATCTTAAAAACGCTCTATTTTCCCGATGACCACATCCGGCGGCACAAAGGGCTCTTCATCTCCACTGCCGGCCAGAACTGGGATCATGTCTTTGACGGTGCATTTCCTGCGATAACGGCGATCTTCAATGGCACCGGGTTCGAATACTATGACAATATCATCGCCAATAACATGGATGAATTCAAGGGGATCAAAAATCACCCGACTGCACTTAAGGATGCATTTGAGAAAGGGCAGAAGGTTGTTGGGGTTATTGAAAAATTAAAAATGGATTAATTCGTTTTTTTTTATTTGCTCTTTTAAAAAAAGAGGGATTAGAGAAGATAGAACGATGCCACAAGTGTCCCGAACGAGGCAATAATCAGCAGGGCAAAGATCGGAATATTCCACGCCATCACTTTTCTGCCGTCAAGGACGCTGATCGGAAGCAGGTTAAACGCCGCAATCATCGCATTGATCTGGATACCGAAGATACCGATATAGGTAATCAATCCGCCCATTGCTGAACCTCCTGCCATCACAAGTGCTGCGAACGGGATGCAGAGCAGGAGGTTGACAACCGGACCTGATGCCGAGATGATACCGTCCTCCCGCCTGCTTAAGCCCTGCCCACTGCCCGAATTAGTGTAAATGACCGTTGCACCCGGGGCTGCAAAGACAAAACCTACAAGGGCTGCAAGAAGCACGGCGAACAAGAGCATGATGTTGTCTTTCCGGAATTCCGCCCAGTACCCGAATTTCATTGCGGTAAATTTGTGGGCCATCTCATGAAAGATAAAACCGATACCGGCTGTCAAGAGGGCGATGGCAAAAAAGACCAGTGCCACAACGGGATCAATGGGATTGACATGCCCCATAATTCCATTTGGCGCGATTTTGATAATTGCAAACGATATGGATATTGCGATCCAGGCAATAAAAAGATCAAATTCTTCCCTTCGGGAGATGCGTTCGAGCATAAAATCACTGGATCAGATAGGGTGCTCTTCCAATATCTGCTTTGGTGTTAGGCGGGAATAAACACGTTTATGTGAATCCCCTGACATGTATATCATATGTCCCTCGAGAAGGTACGGGCAGAGATCGCCAAAACGGACAAAGAGATTATCCGGCTCATTGCACACCGGCAGGAACTTGCAATAGAAATTGCCAGAATCAAGATTCATAAGGGGTTGCCAGTCCACGATGAGCACCGGGCAAATGAAGTCCTGAACACGGTTTTTGACCGGGCGGTTGAGGCAAAGATTGATCCTGTTGCAGTCCGGAAAATTTTCGAGCAGCTCATTGCGATGAGTGAAGAGCGCCAGCACGAGTGCTCCGGGGATGGAAATCTTCCCTGATTCTGCCTTTCCGGGATTGATTCCAGGGATCTATCTCAACTATTTTTTTTACCTGAAACATTATAAGGGTTTTACCCCACCCACCCAAGAAGGATAATCGCCCCGAGGGCAACCAGTATCACGCCGATAACCATCCGGATAGTCCGCTTGTACTTTGTCCTCATGCAGTCAGCCCGTCCCGGCGATATGCCATACGCAACGAGGAGCGTAATAAGGATTAAGGGGAGGACATAGATGAAGTTGTAGAGCACTAGCCATGGAAATCCGGCCATTACCGTCATCTCTCTGCCCATGAGGGCAAGGATGCTGATATAGATGCCCCCGGTGCAGGAGAAACCAAGGATGCCGGCAAGGATACCCAGTATAAATGCAGCGGGAAGCGATGCAATGCGGATATAATCCCCAAGGATCCCTTTCTTCGATTCCGGTATGGACAGGAGAAATGTCTCTTTGTTCTGGAGCACATCCGCAATCGTTATGATCCCAAGAAGAAGAGCAACCGCCCCCCCGATAATAGCGAATACCCGCGAAT
>JAZDKH010000492.1:0-5002 GCA_043803325.1 Methanobacteriota archaeon
TTTAACTTTGCCGTTCGGTGAGGCACTACTGACACTGACAATCTCGATCTGTTTGGATTTGTCAGTTTTTGGAGCGTTTCCTTTCAGAGCTACCTTTACGTGCTCTTCAACATCCTTATATGAGAGTTCCCATCCGGTCAATTGGAGTTGGTTCTTACTCGAGGCAGGGCGGGGATTTTCCACTCCGTCAAGGACGATTGCATAATTCCAGATCGGATTTTCAAGTTGAGTTGAGATCAGAATGTTTTCGTCACTCGGAAAAGTTTCCCCCCCGACTGAGATAAAATCGATTACAAAATCTACCGAAATGTTACTTTTTCCCGATTCTAAGTCTCCGTTAGGTTTTACGTTGACATTCCCTACTTCAATTCCGGCAAGAGCCGGGGTGATTGCAAGTCCAATGAGGACCAGCAGAACCAGTATGAAAATTCCTTTCTTCATTCTCACCTCAGTCGAATAACCGTTCGATACTCTCATCGAGTTTGAGTATATTTTCCTCATCGATCCTCTCTGATGTCGCCTTTGTCTCTTTCGCTATCTCAAGAAGTTTTGTGACCCTGGGAGCGTCGGCAATCGATGCAAGCAGGACTACTGCAGCAACAAATTTACTTTGTGCAGGGAAATCTCCACCTCTGACTTCTACACCGGCAATATTCTCTTCAACCCAGCTCTTTGCCTTCTCGATCCCCTTTCGGTCAAGTTCATCCGGCGGTCCGGCAACGAGCACGAGAGCGCGACTTGCAGTCGTATATTCACAAGGGAGCGTAAGTCTGCCAAGCATCGCCCTTCTTACTAATGAGAGGACCCGGGATGTTCTGTCCTCACCCATCAGTTTGTCTTCCGGCCGCCTCTCTTCTATCTGCCCTCTCCGAAGAACTCTGCCGAGGAGCCCCTTCTCTGGTTCCTGAATCTGACCCCCAACTTCACTAATGGCATATCCGACAGAACTGATACCACCACCACGCAGAGTATTGATGATCTCACTCGAATCTACAACCATCTCCCCAACGTGTCCCAAAGTCCCGACTTCTCCGGCACGGAAGAGGAGTCCAAATCTCCTGACGATTTCTTCATTGAGACGGTCAAAGGCTCCTTTAATACTCTCCCCTTCAGTCTTCCACGCACTGTTATCAAAGAGGATCACATTATCTGCTTCCTTCACCAGGGTTGCAAGGCTCCGCGCTGCATTATAGGAGTAGAGGCGACCTTCTTCAGGAGCTGGGAGGATAGCCAGGACATAGACGGGCTCTGTATAAATCTTTTTTAGATGACGGGCAAGAACCGGAGCGCCTCCGGATCCCGTTCCTCCTCCCAGTCCTGCAACAATAATAAACGCTTCTGTCTCTCCAATTCCCTTCCTGTCGATAGCACTTAAGATGATATCAATTTCATCAAAGGTGATCTGAGCTCCGGTATCATTGTCAGTCCCTACCCCGTGCCCCTTTACCGTTGTCTGACCTATCAGCACCCGATCTTCAAATTCGAGATGTTCAAGGCCCATAAGGTCTGTTCGAGCGGTATTGACTGCTATGGCCCGGAAACTATTCCCCGTACTTTTTTGGTCAAACTCGATGAATTTATCAACGATTTTTCCTCCAGCTTGACCGAATCCGATAAAAAATATTTTCATTGTGAATACACCAGTTGCTCAGAAATTATAAGGTACCTTGATATTGCGTACAGTTTACGTTTTTGTACTCAAAAAGTTTCTTCAATTATCGCGAAGGCATTAACTAAGGAAGATGAGTGGAGTTTTTCGATGCGGATAGGTATCATAGGAGGAGGTCTAGCTGGTCTTGTTGCCGGTTATGATCTGTCAGAGCAGCATGAAGTGGTAATATTCGAAAAAGATACTGAGCCGGGTGGCCTACTCTCTTCTTACCGAAATGAGAGATACACGATAGAGCGCTATTATCATCACTTTTTTTCAGGTGATTCTGTATGTATAAATCTGATACGTGAGCTGGGTCTTGCTGATGAAATTGTGTGGCTTTCCGGTTCAACTGGTTCGTATATTGATAAGGAAATTTATCCCCTCACTTCTCCAATGGAGATTTTACGGTATCCTCACCTGCGGATGATTGACAAAGTCCGATTAGGTCTGTTTACCCGTCGTGCATCAAAGATCGATATGTTGCATCTTGATGATATTACTGCAAGAAGTTTTGTTATCAGCGAATTAGGAGAACAGATTTACACATCGTTCTTTGAACCTCTTCTAAAATCTAAGTTTGGACCAAATGCGGACCTGGTATCTGCTGCATGGCTCGTCAGCAGGGTTGCTATCCGTTCTGATCGCGGCTTGGCGGGTGAACGGCTGGGATATATAAGGGGCGGTTTTTCTGTTCTTATTGATCGGCTTGTGCATTATGCAGAAGATCGAGGGTGTCGGATTCTTTTGGGCACTGCCGTAACCCGGGTGAGTCGCCTATCAGAATCTGCGGGCCCTCGGTGGGAGATCAATGGCGAGCCGTTTGATCTGATAATAGGGACTGCAAGCCCGGATGTATTATCAGATCTTGGCATACCCGGTGTTCCTGATATCCCATATCAGGGAGCAGCATGCATGACTCTTGCGCTTTCTCGTGATGTAACGAAGGGGATATACTGGTTGAATATCATTGATACTGCTCCCTTTGGAGCAGTTGTCTCCCATACGAATTTTACCCCGGTTGAATGGTACGGGGAGCATATTGTCTATCTAGCCTCATATTTTACTGGGGAGCCGGAATCTGATATCAGGGAGAAGATGTTATCTGACTTCTGCAACAAATTCTCAGTACAACCTGAGGAGATACTCTGGACCAGAATGGCTATTGATATGCAAGCTGGTCCTTTGTATCTCACCGGATATAAAAAATATCTGATAGAACCAGTAATTCCTGGGCTGTATCTTGCAGGGATGTTCTCCCCGGAGAACTATCCTGAACGGAGTATTGAGGGATCAATGCGAGCAGCCCGGCGCACTGTGGAGGGTATTCGTAGTCGTGAATAATAGTTCTGATCCTACTGTCTCGATAATAATTCCTGTATATAATGATCTACAAGCTCTGGAGAAGGCTATTCCAATAACTCTGGAGTTACTGGAATCGTCTTTTGCCAGTTTTGAGATAATTATTGCAGAAGATGCCAGTACTGATGGGTCTTCCGGATGTGCAGAATCCTGGCAAAGGAGAGATTTTCGAATACGACACCTTCATCGGAGTGAGAGGCTCGGACGAGGGTCTGCCCTCTCAGCTGCTGCTCATGAGGCAACCGGGGATATTTTCTGCTACTTTGATGTAGATCTCGCCACTGATATGATGTATCTTCCAGATCTGATCAGAGCTATACAAAGTGGTGCTGATATAGCAACTGGGTCACGCCTTCTCCCTGATAGTGTAATTACCCGGAGCACGAATCGTGAGATTAAAAGTCGTGGATATAACTTTCTGGTTCGATCTTTTCTTGGAAGTCGTCTGATTGATCACCAATGCGGATTTAAGGCGTTCCGACGTTCACGCCTCCTTCCCCTCTTAGATGAGGTGTCAGATACTCATTGGTTCTGGGATACAGAAATCCTGGTACGAGCGCAGCGGAAAGGATACAAGATAGTCGAAATCCCGGTGCTCTGGCATGAAGGTCCTGGTACAACAGTAAAGAGGCAGGATATCTGGAAGATGGGGAGATCAATTATGCGGTTATGGTGGCAGATTCATGTATCGTAAATTTGGGGCACTTATCCTCTCGGTGCTCCTTGCGGTTGGTATCATCGCTGCAATGCTTTGGCGTGTCTGGGGAGATCTGACTGCGGCTCTTCAGTACCTTCATCCCGCTTATCTTCTTCCTGCTGTACTGATCTGTGTACTTGCATGGTTTTCCCGAGGATGGCGGTATAAAGTTATCCTGGCCCGTCTTACCGTCATTGTTCCGGTCATCTTTGCTACGGCATGTATATTTCTGTCGCAAACAGTCAATCTTATCGTCCCGGCCCGTCTTGGTGATCTGATACGAATTGTCCTTGTTCGTCATGAATATCGCGCAACCGTCTCTCAGGGACTTTCCTCTCTGGTTGTGGAACGAGTCTTTGATATCATCACCGTTGCAGTGCTCGGGCTGATATCGGTATTCTTTGTTCTTGATGTTCCAGACTGGATGCTCTCTCTTATTGCGATTCCTCTCATCTTAGGGGCATTATTTTTTGTATTGCTTATCGTCATGGGGAGATGTTCATCAAAAAATAAATATATCTTATATATTTTGACCTTGCTTGCTGAGGTGAAAGCAGCCTCTCTGACTCCTTCCTCTGCTATCATCCTCTTTCTTTCCTCTATAGTGATATGGATTATGGATACAATGGTTTGCCTTGCGGTTTCAGCGATGTTTGGTCAGGCGATGCCATATGCAGTAATTCTGCTTGCTATTGTTGCAGGAAATCTGGTAAAAGCGGTTCCTCTCACCCCGGGCGGGATAGGTACGTATGAGATCTCCCTTGCGGTCATCTTTGAACTGTCTGGTGTTGCTCCTGCTACTGCAACGCTGATTGCGGTGGTGGATCATCTGATCAAGAATCTGATAACCCTTTTAGGAGGAGCTGCGTCTATCCTTTACTTTGGCAACTGGGTAATCCCTGAGATGATTGATAGCATAAAGCGACGTTTTTCTGATGAAGCAGGTGAGAATCGGTGATTACACCAGGGGGTATCTTTTTTGTTCTGATCTGGATATCCCTGATTTTTTTCCTTCATTTCTCACTAATTCCAATATTCAGGCATTTTTACCCCCTGATTGCTGTCCCTCTTTCATTCAGTATTTCAATCCTTTCATTTACCTTGGTAAGTTTCTGGGTTGCCCTTTTTCATCTTCCCCTTCAGATCTCTCTACTTCCATTCCTGGGTATTGGAGTGATTTGTCTCTATAATAAGTATAATCCGGGTGGGGGAATATCTCTTATACGTGGATATTACGGTTTTTCTTCGCAGTGGCGTTTTTATTTACTTTTTGCAATAGTTTTTTTTTCAAT
>JAZDKH010000493.1:0-2657 GCA_043803325.1 Methanobacteriota archaeon
ATATGGAGTCCTAAAAGACGGGCAAAGGGTTCCCCCACCATGATATCCCCTGAGCGCAATAATCCCTGCCCTCTCACGTGCGAGACGGAGTTGCCGAACAAGAAGGCTTGTAATCACCGGAGGAAGCACAGAAAGAGAAAGATGCTGCCCTTTCTGTCGCAATGCGATCCGGGTGCGCCGCATCTCATCAACCAGTACTTCAGCTGATGAGAGGCTCATCTCCCCGATGAGACCAATATCAAATCCAATCCTCTGACCAAGAAGCCAGACAGAAACATCAAGGAACTCTCCAGGATACCGTTCGCTGTATGCCCAGGAAGCAATAAGAAGTACTCCGGTAATCCTGATTAGATATGATATGCCATCACCTCCTGACAGAAATGTTGCACCAGTAGCTATCATCGGGAGCAGGAAGACCAGACCCACAGTTCTGACATCATGAAAAGAAGTCGTCCTCCTGGTGCATACTATCCACCAGAGAGCAGAAAGAATAGCTCCTGGAATCGAGATAAAAGCAGCGAGAGAGAGGAGGATCGTACTAGAAAGCCTTATTCTGGGATCTTGCATACTGCCTCCGCAAGATTATTCCAGGAGAGGCCGGCCGGACAGAGACCCAGCCTAACGAGATACCGGATCAATGGAGGAGCATCCTTCCAATTCAGGAGTGCGATTGGTACAGGTCCGATGTAGGTGAGGATGCCGTCCTGCATCTCCCAAATATGATCAATCCTGGGCAGAGTGGTAATATCATGACTGATGATGATGACAATCCGATCCCTGCACTGATCAAGCCGGGCCACTATCCAGCACCTGGCTTCGTCGTCAAGACCGGCAAATGGTTCGTCAAGCACCATCAAATCATAATTCCCGGCAAGCAGACAGGCAAGATGAAGTCGTTTCAGCTCACCCCGGGAGAGGGTGAGCAGATCATCACTACCCCGACCTAAAAGACCGGCCTCTTTGAGAATGTGGGCGGGATTATGCCCCCAGCTCATGATCTCCTCATCAACATGAGTGGTGGTAATATGATACTCAGGGAACTGCATCGAGAGAACCAGGCGAAATATTCCCTCCTGAATAATTTTCCCTGAATCACACTCCAATTCCCCTCGGAGCAACTCACCAAGGGTAGATTTCCCTGAGCCAATGCGCCCGGTTAGCAGATGGGTTCCCGGAGAGAATGTTCCCTCTGCATGAAGGACAAAATTTTCCCTTCTGAATTCGACCGTATCAAGAGTCAGCAGCATACACTGCCCTCCAGAGTGCCGGGTTGCGTAGGGGACGCAGAGACGATGTTTTCACCGGAAGGTCCTGGTATCCTTTAAACACTTCATCAGGAGTACCCTTTCGCACAACCTGCCCTTCCTTTAGGACAATCACGAAATCAGCCTGTGCAACCCTTTCTGGACGATGGGTCGCAAATAAGACCAGCGGGACACAGAACCGGGAGATCAGCGCATCGGTATCTTTCAGGGTGGCCGAGTCAAGGTGTGAATCAGTCTCATCAAGGATCAGAATATCAGGCCTGTTGATTAGTGCCGCTGCCAGGGCGACAAGTACCTTCTCACCTCCGGAGAGAGTACGGACCGGCCGATCCAGAAGCGGAACCAGACCGCAGATCTCTGCAATCTCTTGGGCTGACTTCAAAACCTCCCTGCACGGCCGATAAGCAAACCGAAGCGGAGAAGAGATCTCATCAATAACCCGGGTGAACGTCATATTCAGATCAGGAAACTCGCAGATCCAACCGACGGTAACCTCTCCGGGCCCCTTCCCGTTTATCAGAACAGTCCCCAAAGCAGGGGTGAGAATTCCGGTGATCATCTCAAGGAGAGTCGTCTTCCCTGAACCATTCGGCCCGGTTATCGCGATTAGACCTGGACGGATGATGAGTTCCGGGAGAGAGAGACACCCACATCTTACCGAATATATCTCTATCATCGCCTCGCCGGCCACTCAGGATGTTGCTCGAGACGGTTGGCAACCAGATATGTGGCTGCTCCTTTTAAGGCATCACCTGGGAGGAAGGGGATCATCCCTGCCCTTATCGCTGCAGAACCTGACCTTCCGGTCGAGAAGACCACCCACGTGAGTCCGAATACGTAGATAAGGGCGGTGGCAAGGACCAGACCGGTGATCCGCACTTCCTGGCGGGAACACTCATACGCAAGTCCGACCACCACCGCCGCGGGGATGAACCCAATGAGATACCCCCCGGTGGGTCCAAAGAGTACGCCAAGCCCGGCCATACCATTATGAAAAACCGGAAGCCCCAAGCAGCCGAGAACGAGATAGAGAAAGACTGGAATGATGGCATACCGTTTCATAACTGCACCAGCAAGGAGGACCGCAAGTGTCTGGAGAGTCACCGGAACCGGAAACAAAGGAATTGGAATTGGGATAGAGATCCAGGAAAATACCGCGATCAAAGCGATAAAAAGGGAACTATTGGTTAGAATAATCGCACGATTCAGATCGCCGGACATTATCAGATATGTACGCAGTCGCCTGCAATGACTTTCTCAATCATCCCATTGTCTTTTCTGACCACAAGTGCTCCACTTGGATCAATGTCGATTGCCTCTCCTTCAAAGCTGTTCCGAAGGGTGTTGATCCTCACCCGCCTCCCGATAGTTGATGAAAAGGTCTTCCACTCT
>JAZDKH010000494.1:0-4158 GCA_043803325.1 Methanobacteriota archaeon
AAGAAGAGATCAAGCAGTTGCCGGTATGAAACCTGATCAGGGTCATACTCGATCATGACAGCCTCTGCGTGACCGGTTTTATCGGTGCAGACGTCCTGATAGCCTGGTTCTGGCATATCTCCCCCAGTATACCCTGCCCGTGTTTCTATTACCCCGGTAACCTGCTGAAATGCTGCCTGAACACCCCAAAAACAACCGGCAGCAAATGTTGCAATATCCATTTGGAATGATTTGTTTGGCTTGTATATCTGACTGTCTTCCATCAAAACATATTTGAACTTAAACCACGCTGATTGAACCATGAGATTCTGGTTTATTCGAATCCTGGTCATGGTGTGTGTAGTTTGTAATGCTGCCGTTCTGGCAGATATCAGGTCAGTCCCACCAGGTGGAACGGTTTTTATTGGTGAAGAACAACTGGATATCAGTGCAGCAGGTATCAGTCCCGGCAGTCAGATTGCGTGGTGGGCACCAGGGACATCTCTCGAAGAGATCCCTGCAGATTCGGTGACAGTGAGTAACCCTGCAAGTTTCTCTGTCCTGAGTTCATCTTTTTCAGGTAAGGAGGGTATCTGGTATTCCCTCGCAGAAAAACTACCAATATTTACGGTAAAACAACCTCGAATTAATCTTCGGATATCTGATACTAGTTCTGATTTTGATGCAACCGGGAAATGGCTTCCCAGGGGACACCTTGCATCTTTTCAGGTTGATACGAATTTATATGAACTTCGGGGTCGGTCCGGGGTAAATGGAGCACCGGTTGATATCATTATCCAGAGTCCGGGAGGTGCACAGTACTCATCGGTTTCCGGCCCGGCTGGATCCTTCAGCCTCACTGGAATCCCGGTCAATTCTGCCCTATATGATACAGGCGCGGTATGGAATACGGGAGGTGTTGACTCAGGAACATATCTGATTCATGCTGAATGCACTGCAAACCGAATGAACCTGAATAATGGTGGAACTGGGTCCGCGGTATCCCAGACAACTTCGATCCTTATTCAGGATGTCAATCCGCTGATTACTGAAGCAGAGAAGCGAGAAAAAGAGAATGGATCAGAGGCACTGGGTCCAACAGCAATCCGGTCTGCGATCGCAACTCCTCTCCCTTCAACCACTCTTCAGCAAATTCCGGTGAAATTAACTCCTTCTGTTCCTTTATCCAGTCCGGGTATATCTGTAGATCCTATCTCTCCATCGGGCTCCACCCCACCAGTGGAGCAACCAATACCCACTCTTTCTCCGGTTATCCCCGATGTCTCATCTTCACTTCCCCCCTCAGATCCTACATCCTTCCCTACTAAGACTTCTTCCACTCCATTCTCTGGGATTGTAGCAGTAATAGCACTGATGTATGTGGTGATGAGACGGTGAGAGATATTGAATTGGTGATTCAGTATCCCGGTTAATCTCTCAGCCCACATCTTTTTTTGGCAACAGATAGAGTATATTCCATGAATCTTGGGGCTACACTTATTAAATCGCGACGAAGTGTCCGTAGCTATACTGATGTACCAGTGACTAATGAGATCATTCGAGAAACTCTTGAATGTGCACGTTTAGCTCCTACCGCGATGAACCTTCAGCCGTGGCTTTTTGGAGCAGTTCGTGACAAAAGCATCATCAGTCAACTCGCGAATCTCACTGATCATGGGAAATTTATCGAAGGAGCATCAGTCTGTTTTGCGGTATTTGGTGAGAAGAGTGCAAAGTATTACTTAGAAGACTGTTGCGCTGCAACAGAAAATATGATCATCTGCTTGCAGGGATATGGCCTTGGTACCTGCTGGGTTGCCGGAGATAAGAAGGATTACGCTGAACCAGTAAGAAAACTTCTGAACGTCCCTGAAAATTATACTCTGGTATCTCTGATTGCCGGTGGCTTTCCAAAAGAGATCAGTATGCCAAAAAAGAAAATTCTGAACGAGGTTTCATTTTACGACACATGGAAAGAAGAAGTTAAATAATCAACATCACTAAGCATTTATTATCCAATATTTTGGAAGAGCTTTACCACATCGGTAAAGTCAATTCGTCCGTTTCCTGAATAATCAAATGCTGACACTGGTTCATTCGTTGCGATCCACTCCATATTTTTAAAGTACAGAGTCACATCAGCAAAGTCTTTCCTTCCATTCCCATTCACATCTTCATACTTCCCGTCACCATTGAGATCTCTTGGGATAGAAGATGAGCCTGGCAGCGCAATCACCTGCGTTCCCGGAGACACGGTTGGTGTCGGAGTCGGTCCCCCTCCTGCAGCACTCAAAGACCGTGCTGCATCAATTCGTCCACCTGATACTGTTTTTCCAGAGAATGCCGGCACTTTATCAGCATTATCTATTATGAGTTGTTTCAATTGGTCAGGAGTAAGTCCAGGATTTATTGATAGGAGCAGGGCTGCGAGCCCGGATACATGAGGGACAGCCATTGAAGTCCCTTTCATTTTAATATACTGGTACCCGAGTGCAGTCGGATAGGTTGAGAGGATCCAGTCTCCCGGAGCTGCAACATCTACCGAGGTCTGCCCGTAGTTTGAGTAAGATGGAATACCATCTGATGCATCACTTGCCGCAACAGAGATGATCTGTGGGTACTCAAATCCTGATGGATAGTGTTGAATGACATCGTTACTCGTCCCTTCGTTACCTGCTGCACAGACAACCAGGTTATTCGTGGCTGCGATAGCATCAGCAAGTGACTGACTGCGAACCGTACCTCCCCATGAACAACTGATGACGTCGGCTCCCATCCGCCGGGCATATGCGATAGCGTTCAGAGAAGCAGCAGTGTCACCATTCCCATCTTTGCGCAGGAATTTGAGTGGCATGATCTTAACCTTCTGGTTAACCCCGCTGATGCCAATTCCATTGTTTCCTACCGCACCGATGACTCCTGCACAATGGGTACCATGTCCATTATCATCCATGGGATCATTATCCCCATTGATAAAGTCCCATCCATGAATGTCATCGACGTATCCATTTCCATCATCGTCAATTCCATTATTTGGGATCTCGCCAGGGTTTGTCCATATGTTCGCTTCGAGGTCAGGATGCGTGTAATCAACTCCGGTATCAATGACTGCAACGACAATATTGGAAGATCCAGTGCTCATTGCCCATGCTGGCACTGCACTGATATCTGAGCCTGATGTACCTCCTGTCTGACCGGTGTTGAGAAGATCCCACTGTTCAGAGAACCGGGGATCGTTTGGTGCTCCTGATACTGACTCCGCCCCGACCTGTTCCGGGCCTGGTGGTTCTGGTTTTGCCGGGATAGAAAGAGATATGATATAGTTTGGTTCTGCATATGCGACATATGACGAATTCTCGAGTTCAGTGATAGCCTGTTTCACTGATAATGTATCGCCAACGTCAATCATCTGCATCCCTTTCAGTCCTTCTGCAGAAAGATCGTCAGTGACCTCGGCCCCGAGAGAGTCCAGTCTGGTAGCTTCAATACTTGCTGCCGCATAATCACTGGTTGTTGTCTTGTACCTTACAATAACTTCACCCGGTACATACGCGGCATCAGGAGGTATCTGAGATTCCTGAACTGGTGTCTCGGTCGGCGCCTGGGTTGAGATGTTTAAAGCAGCAACTGCACCTCCCGCATCCGAAGCAGAAACCCCCGTCTCTGCACTTGTTGGGGCTGCAAAAAAAGCCCCTATTATAATAATTATAAGAAATAGAATCCCATACAGCCTTCGCTGGTTTCTCATATCGCACATCCCCACCAGAGTCTGCAAAATTTGACAGATCTCCTGTTATAGGATATGTAAGCGGCCGATGGCTTTAAGTACTCTCCTCGCTGTGGATACCACATCTGATTCAACTGGTTTGGCTGTCAGGTGTATGAAGGAAAGGAATGATTATCCTCCTGTCATGCGGATACTTACCTGATATGGATCCACCTATCCTGCAGGTAGCACTCGATCTACTCGAGACTATTCGTGCTATACATATTGCTCAGGAGGCTGTTATTGGAGGTGCAGACTGGCTGGAGGCAGGTACACCTCTGATTAAAAGTGAGGGGATGGCTGCAATCTCACAATTATCAGCTGCATTTCCAGACAAGATGATCATTGCGGATATGAAGACTGCTGATACTGGAGCGATGGAGGTAGAGATGGCTGCGAAAGCGGGTGCGGCG
>JAZDKH010000495.1:0-8446 GCA_043803325.1 Methanobacteriota archaeon
CCTGAATCATCTGGGTGATGGAGCGAAGCGCCCCGAGGCCAAACGTTTCCTCAGCTCCAGCCGTTATTTCCTCATACACAGCACTCAGGATCTCTTCCAAGAAAGTTTCTCATACGTTCTCCAGGTTCTTCAACTCCTGCAGGTGCAAAAAATGCATGCCTAAATGCTGCACCGGTTCTTTCATTTAGAATCCCTTCATCACGGAATCTTTGAAAGAGATCTTTGGCACATGCATCGTCAAGTACATAATGCCAATACATCCCAGCATTTCCAGATATAAAAAATGCAGGATTCATAAGAAGTCCGGCACCCCCGGATGTACTTTGATATCCGGTAAGATTCCCATATAATGTGGTATAAAGATTCAGAAAATTCGGAGTTTTATTGCCCTCATACAGGGAGAGATCAAGGAGTGAGAGAAAAATGCCATATACCTGGATATATCCTACTCCCCACTCAGCTTGCTGATCTCTTGATGCGATGATCTGATCCCGCATCATTTCCGTCATTTTTATACCATCTTTGGTGCCTGATATCTGATCGAGAACCTCCGGAGTCCAGAAAAATTGCTCAAGAAATAATGAGGGAACCTCAATATATCCCGCCCACTCATGAGCACCACTTGTGAGCGTTGCATACCTGCCATTTGCAAGACTATGAGCGAGCATATGCCCGTACTCATGAAACAGGGTTTGTAATTCCATCGGCCTGAATCCGACCTGATTCGTAACATTCGTACCTGGAATCGTGAGGAGAATTGCAGATACTGCTGGAACCCATATTCCGTTCTCTTCACGCCCGGCACGGAGATAGTATGTCTTCCCTGAAGAACTTCCGATTCCTTCATCCGATCTGATACCAAGATAAAACCATGCTATGACGTTTCCAGTTTTTGGGTCTGTCATACGATATAGAGTAAAATCAGGTAAAACCGGATGTACTTCAGTAACCGGGGTTATAATAACACCAAAGATCTGAGAGAGTACCTGATTCATCCGTACAATGACCGGCCCGACAGGGAAGAGATCAGATACGTTATCCTGGAGATTGATCTGGTTGGAGGCATTAGCGAGTCCGGATCGGAGATGTACTATCTCATAGTCAAAGACTCCGGTGGCATTCGGATCAGTGATCTGTTTCCTCTTCAAAAGAACGGCTGCTTCATCATGAGATACCCTGCTCATCGGGGAGGAGAGAGAATAAAGAGTCCGCTTGATACCTTCACTATCTGATAGTACTCCAGACTGGGCTATCTGATAGTCTGTAAAAGACGGGTACCCAAGAAGAGACACGATCTCCTGCCTTTCTGTGATGATTCTGGCCATCAGGTTCAGATTCGCTGAGGCATCCCCGGTCCGCTGATTCATCAGGTATTCTGACTCGAGTGAGGAGAGGTTATTACCGAGCATGGTCAATGTGGTTTTGCTTTCTTCGGGGAGTGAAACGAGATTGAAGTTCGCAAGATGCTTTTTTTTCAGGGTTTGTTCAATATCACCAACCGGCGAAACTACAGAAAGAGCATGAGCAAGATCAGTCCGCAGGTATATCTTATTCAAAAATGCATTCCGGAGCACGAGACCATCACGTGCTTCAGAAGCAACTAAGGGATCGGGGTACTCATCTGAAACGAGATTCAGAAGAAGGGTCTGATCATCAAATGAGGTCATAATCTCTTCAAATCTGATCAAGGTGTTTTGGATCGTCCTTTGTTCATCAGGAGTCCCAGCTATCTGATCGAGACTCCTCTGTGTTTCATTGATGATTACGCGTATGGTGGATGGGATCTCACCAGGAGTGAGAATGAGATCCAGAGGTTGAAAAGAGTCCGTGTCCAATATGGTAGGAAGGATCTGCTCGTTACATTGCCAGCCATAATTGCTATTCATCCCCCCGATGAAGAGGAGAATTATTAAAATGAAGGGGTACATCAGGGGAGAAGATACCATAGTGGCATATACATCGTCATCAGGGATATGAGCATCGGAAAGGTTACGTATCTGAAGACTCTGACCGCGGCAACTACGCATATGCGATCTGTACCGGTAGGGACAGATCTCTCCGGGAGTTCACCCCCGTCTGTCTTCATCGGATCTGCTCAGTACCCGAAGGTATATGCAGGCCCGATGATAGCACCAGTGCATGGTGATACTACAGTCATGGATAAGGCAGAAGAATGGATTCCCGGCAATATTTCTCAGGAGGAGATCATCAGGTATCGACTCACCCTGGTCAGAGGAATGCACCAGGTGAATGCAGCTGATATGGATGACCAGTTCATCGGTAAACTCCAGGAGATTGCATTATCCGATCGATCAATCGAGAGCGAGGCCAGATTCACAACTGCACCAGCCGGGTTCTCCTTCAGCGAAGAGCACACCCCGTATGGCCCCAGTGCCCCTCTAGAGCATCTGGAGATAGAGGAGCAGCGATGGAACCGGAATCTGGAGAAGATATATTATGACACTGATCTCCGAGCTGCAGATGCGGTGATGGATCTTCACCAGAGAAAAATGCCATTCTCGAATATTCAGAAGGCGTTCTCAGTCGGGGTGATGGGATCAAAAAGGGGACGACACCTGGTCCCGACCCGATGGTCTATCACCGCCTGTGACACGATCATCGGGAATCATCTCCTGGCTGATGTGAAGAAGTGCTCCCCCATTGATACCTGGCGGGTACATGAGTTCTCCAGCCTCAACAATAAATATGCAGTCATTCTTATGCCTACCGCCTGGCAATATGAATGGACAGAGGCGTTCGTCCGAGTGCTTGGTGATGAAGAGGTCGTCTTTTCAGATTATGAACTTCACAAACCAAAACGGACATATTCTCACCTGGGCGGATGTTTTTACTCATGTAAGATGGCAGTCCTCGAAGCGCTGGCTAAGCAACAGAAACAGGCCGGAGCGATTATCCTTCGGGAAGCGTCCTCTGGATATATTCCGCTCGGGGTGTTTAATGTCAGGGAGAATGTTCGGAATGCAATGAAACAGCCGGCTCTTGAATTTGAGGATAACAAAGCGGTACGTTCGTATCTATCAGATACGTTTACCTTACCACTCTCACGGTTTGAAGATGCCGGGGTACTTCTGAGAAATATCGGAAGAAAGAGGCAGTCAACCCTGAAGGAGTTCGGATGACTTTGAGAACTGTTAATAATCAAGGTCAGTCGCAGCATTAATGGTGGCACCACAATACTCCTCTCCCCATATATCAATGGTGAAGGAAACCTTCCATGTTTATATTCTTCCGGGAACTATCCGTACTGATGATTCGCATACCATTACTCATCACCTTCCTCTGCCTTCTCGCCGGAGCCGTCATGGCAGATGAGATGAATATATCAAATAATTCGACCCAGACGGGAAATCAAACCTTCATGAACCTGACGTTTAACAGTAATGCTACTGATGCCTTCAACCTTACCTCAGCCGGAGACCAGACCCTCTCAAATATGACATCTGGCGAGAACATCACTAATAGTAAGAAGATGGTAGCTGCAGAAGAGACCCCTGCAAAACCAGTGTATAAACAGAGTATCGGAAGTGTGTACCCCCCTGACTTTAAAGAGCCTGAACCAAGAGTCTTCACCTCTTCAGGATGCGGAGCATAAGAAATCTACTCTACTGACGGAACTTCGCTGATGATATCCCGGCTCGGGGGGGATGATGTAGATGTGATCCGGCATCATTATGATCCGATCCTGCGCTTCAACGACCGGTATCTCTGTAACCCTTCCCAAATTATCGGGAAGCACTCTAACGTAATTGGGATCAAAATGGAAGAACTGTTCAAAGACTTCAGAGCCACCGGTTGATGTATCCAGATTCAGAACAAATGTAATGTATGGCTCTGGGAGAGGATACCCATGCTACCCACACATCCGGTAGATTACAAGCAAATAGATCCCTGAAAAAATCCCGCAAAAACCTTCCCATCCTCCACGGCCTGACCGATCCCGCGAGTGACGCCATAGCACTGTATGCAGAGATTCATCTTCCCGGAGACGCCCATAAAACACCAGGACGAAAACCTGGAGATAAGACCCTTCCCCAATATCCCCATGCATCTACAACAGATCTCGGAGCCCTAATAACCCGCATTACCGGGCACTCCATCGACCAGTTCAAAACCACCAGGTGGATTGTTCACCTTCCGGTTTCTGCTGGTATCCCCCTTACATCATTACCCACGAATGAGAGGTATCCCGACGCTTTTGAAGATATGATCCCTCTTCTTCCTTTTTATGTTCCCGTGATTCTCTGTCCATATGATATCTTCTTAGATCTCTGGAGGGGGGGTGAAGTATTACAGCAGGAATACATCCTTGGGGATTCACTCATAGTTCTCTTCAATCTTGTGCAGTTTTCTCTCAATCTCATTGAAAAAGGGCGATTCAAACCGGGAATCAGAAGGGACGGAATGCGGTACACCGCAACCTGGGAGCCATCCCTGACAACAGATGAGATCACAACCATAAAAAGGTATGCAGCCATACTTCCCCCGGTCTCTCAGTATATTCTTCACCGGAGATTGAAACGGGACACAGTCAATGATCCATATTCACGAGTATACACCGCTCTGACCATGATGATGCAGGTCATCATCAAAAAATCGCTCACTCAACATCCGCTGGACATCAGACCAGGGAGACGAATGCGGGAAGATCAAAAGAATGAACTTGCCTTAATCGCAGCTCTGACCGGAAAAGACCTGCATGTATCAGACCACCAGATGGAGAAAGCATTTGCTGAGGAGATGCATGCCTGGCTGACATATGGAGGAAAAGAGCAGACATTTGGAAAATTCAATCCCTGTATTCTCATGCAGGAACCACCGGAGGGTGAAGATAGCCCTTGGAAGATCAGCCTCCATCTGCGATCCGAAGCTGATCCTTCACTCATCATCCCGGCAGAGACCATCTGGAACCTTACCAGCGAACCGGGAGGGGTTCTCCCCCCTGCTTCATACCTTCAGCAGGAACTCCTCTCAGGTCTTGGAAAAGCAGTATCTGCATCACCGGTCATCAAAAAGTACCTTACCGGAACTCATCCGAACGCAGGTGAATGTTCTATCAATGAGGCCGGAGTCTTCCTTACAACCGACGCACCAGCAATAAGAGAGAAAGGAGTTGATCTTCTCCTCCCTGCCTGGTGGACAGAACAGAGAGCGAAACCAAGATTAGAATTGCAAGCAAGCAGAAAGAGTGGAATTGCCAGTTCCGGCATGCTCGGAATTTCAGAACTTATCAGTTTTGATTACCGTATATCCATCGGAGATGACTCCATATCTCCTGAAGAATTTAAACAGGCTTCAGCACTCAAAGCCCCGTTCGTTAGGGTCGGGGGGCGATGGGTCTCCTGCGATTCGGTCAAACTCTCGCAAGCATTAAAAAATTTTGAAAAGCGGTATATCCGTGGTAAACCTACGGCTGGTGACCTGTTCCGACTCTCGATGAGTGAAGCGGCAGATGAGGATATTACCATTTCTGTGCAGCCAAAAGATGAATGGGCTGCTGACCTCCTCTCCCTGATGAAAAATAATCAGGATCAGAAAAAACCTCAGATCCCGACATCATTTAAAGGAGTCTTACGCAAATATCAGGAGGATGGGCATGCATTTCTCCTCCGGTGCACAGAACAGGGATTTGGTGTATGTCTGGCCGATGATATGGGGCTCGGAAAAACCCCCCAGACAATTGCATGGCTTCTGAGTATCAAAAAAACGGACCCCAAACTCGGCCCTGCTCTACTCGTCTGTCCGATGTCAGTAGTGGGAAACTGGGAACGGGAGTTTGATCGATTTTCCCCTTCGCTGAAGATATGGACACATCATGGTTCATCACGCACGAAAGGCGTTGAATTTGCCGGAATGATCAAAGGATATGACGTCGTAATCACAACCTACCATCTGGCCGCACGAGATAAGGATGAACTCACCCTTCTATCCTGGTCTGTGGTGATACTTGATGAAGCACAAAATATCAAAAACCCCCATACCAATCAGACAAAGGCAATCAAGAAACTCATTGCTCAGAGGAGAGTAGCCCTGACCGGTACTCCGGTAGAGAACCGGCTTCTTGAACTCTGGTCTATCATGGACTTTTTGAATCCCGGATACCTGGGAACACAACATGCATTTCAGGAACGATATTCTGTTCAGATAGAACAGGAAAAAGATCAGCAGGCGACGGCAGAACTCAGGCGGCTGATCCGACCGTTTATCCTCCGTCGGATGAAGACTGATCAGTCGATCATCACGGACCTGCCTGAGAAGATGGAGTCGAAAGTGTACTGCTCCCTCACCCGCGAACAGGCAACTCTCTATCAGGCAGTTGTGAACGACATGGCTGAGACGCTTGATACCATAGCAGGTATTGCCAGGAAAGGATCCATTCTTGCAGGAATTACCCGACTGAAGCAGATTTGTAATCATCCCGGGCTCATCGCAAAGGATACCGGAATGAAACCACAGCGATCAGGGAAAGTAAGGCGGGTAATCGAGATGCTTGAAGAAGTCTGTGATGAGGGGGATTCATCCCTCATATTCAGCCAGTATGCAACTTTTGCCAAAGAAATGGCAGAGATATGCAGAAATCAATTCTCATGTCCGGTTTTACTTCTGACTGGATCAACACCACGAAAGGAACGGGAAAGACTGATATCCATCTTTCAATCATGCGTTAAGCCGGCAATATTTGTAATATCACTGAAAGCAGGAGGAACCGGTCTGAACCTGACAGCAGCAACGCATGTTTTTCACATAGATAGATGGTGGAACCCTGCTGTTGAAGACCAGGCAACAGACCGGACCTTTCGAATCGGCCAGAAACGAAATGTACAAGTCCACCTGATGATCGCTGCCGGGACGCTTGAGGAGCGGATCGATGAGATGAATACCAAGAAGCGGGCAATGGCTGAAGGGGTACTCGCTCAGGGAGAAGATTTCCTGACAAGTCTCTCTACCCAGGAACTCTTACAGATCGTCACCCTTCGTGATTCGGTATTTTCCGGTGAGGAGGACTAACCCATGAGAAGAAGAAAACCCTGGTGGATAAAGACCATCTATGATGTCGCACCTGATAAAATAATCAGACTCAAAAATCAGGATGGACCAATTGGTGAGACCTGGTTGGCACGGGAATTTGTCCGGGTTCTTGAGGAGGCAGGAGAGAAGGGACGCTTATCGAGAGCGAGAAACTGCGCCCGTACTGGGAGTGGTTCAAGTCTTCGAGTCGAACCCGGGGAGATGCGTATCGGAATATGCTGCTCTGGTTATACCATCAGGGATGTTCATTTCTGGTTTCCAAAATTTAAAGACGATATCTGGGAACGCTTTGTAAAGATTGTAGCTGCTGATGCAGCCCTGACCGGAGCATTGCTTGCCGGGGATTTCTCCGAGTACTTCATTGATGGATTAAAGAAAGAAAAGATATTCCTGCTTCCAAAGAAGTTCAAAGATCTTTCAAAATATTGTCAATGCGGGGATGACCATGATCCCTGCATTCATAATGCAGTTGCCTGGTACCTCTTCGCAGAAGAACTTGATGAAAATCCCTGGCACCTGCTTACACTCCGGGGATTACATAAAGAAGAAGTAATCAAGCGAGTCAGGGTGTACCGGGATATCCAGCCATCGCTCACTCATAAAATAAGCATCCCACGAGAGAAAGTGACAGGAAAAGGTACCGATATCCTCATCCCGAATACTGTGCATCCTATCGGATTCTTCTCCATGAGCGGTGGGCGGAAATCTCTCCCAGATATGCAACAAGATACCCAGGAGATGAACCCAACTACCCTGCTCGGCCTTGCACCCTTTAAACTTGGAGGAAAGAATCTTGCAGAGCGTATTGAGCGGCTATATCCGGTGATACGAGAGTATGCAAGGAATTTTGGGAAAGAAGAGGAGTAAATGAAGAGATACTGGCATAAATCCCCTCAATTATGAGTCATCAGAGAGAAAGTTGTTTATTCTCTTTAACACCATCAGGAATCAGATTCATTCCTTTTTTTCCGATACCTAACCCTTCCTCATCCAGCCAATCTGTTGCCCGGACGCGAGCCCGCTCATCCTTCCATGTATACCACCGTGTCTCCAGTTCAGGATACTCACCGATAAATTCCCGGAACCTTCGGAATGCACCAGATCCCCGGATAGTGTCTTCAGCCCGGCCCCGAATCTGTGGATCTTCGATATTTTCAATAAACCCCTCCATGTCTGCATATCCATCACGTGAGTCAATTCGGATCGGGAACGATATATATCGCCCGGTTTCATCACCATCCACCTCTTCAAAGAACTCATGAATCTCATCATCTGTCATCGCATACTCAGAGAGCCTGATAATCTCCTGCTCCTGAAGATCGAGGACATATCGTATGTCATAGGTACATTCCTCCAGTGCCTCTGCCACCTCACTGAGTGAGAGATTAACAATTCGAAC
>JAZDKH010000496.1:0-3683 GCA_043803325.1 Methanobacteriota archaeon
GTGACTGATAAAGCAAAATTCAAGTCTTCTTTGGTGTCTTTCATCACCACCAACCAGGTCCTGCTTGGGTATGTTCTGGTTTATGCATGCGTACTCTGTTTTCTTGAGGTTGGGATGGGGGATATTGCGAATGTTCAAACCAGATATCTCCTTCCAATGTACCCATTTTTCATTTTGTTATCTATTTCACTGATGTATTTTGTTTATACTCACACCAGGGTTCCATTATTTCAACGGGCAACGCTGGGAATCTGTATGATTCTCATCTTTTGCTTCGTGGTTGGTCAGGCTACCGCTTCGCTCTCTGTTATTGGAGAAAAAGGAGGGAGATACTATACTGATCCAGTGTGGTACGATGAATCAGTGGAAGAATATCAGTGGGTGATGGAAAACCTTCCAAAAGGTGCTGAGGTCTTTAGTAATAATCCGCGTGCTCTCCAATTTCATATGTCACGCCTTGTTATCCCGCTTCCAAAGAAGGATGATGGTGCATATGCCCAAAAGTTACTAAGAAATTTGCATCCCGGTCATTTGATTGTCTCGTTGAAAGGAAAGAAAAGTAATAACGATTACATGAATGCTGAAGAACTATTCTCATATAATCAAAAACTTTCAAATCCGGTTCAATATTCGCAGGCATTTATCAGTTCTGATGCCACCGTTTACCAGATCATCAGCAATGCATCGTAACACCCATTTTTTGGTGCACTCTTTCCTTTCTTGTGCACCACTACCTAAACTGATATATAGGAATTAGGGTAATCTGTATGATCATGTCTCAGAAAAAGTTCGAGGCAGGGAGCGCCGGTGTTGTACACTCGGCAGGTCGCTTTCTCCTGCGATAAGAATTCTACTGCAAAGAAGATCTCTGTTTTCGACACTACTCTCCGCGACGGGGAACAGACCCCGGGTGTATCATTCACGACCGCTGATAAGATTGAGATTGCCAGACAACTGTCAGGTATAGGCGTTCGTGTTATTGAGGCCGGCGTTCCTGCTTCATCTGAAGAAGAGTTCTCTACCGTTCGAGCAATAGCCGCCGAAGGTCTGGATGCTATCGTCTGCGGACTGGCACGGTCAGTAAAAGGTGACATCGATCGGTGCATCGACGCTGATGTGGATATGGTGCATGTGTTTATTCCGACATCTGAGGTTCAGAGAATACATACCATCAGGAAAACCCATGAGGAAGTCGTTGCAATTACCGGAGATATCGTCCGGTATGCCAGGGATCATTCGGATAAAGTGCTCTTCTCTGCGATGGATGCTACGAGGACCGGACTGCCTGAGCTGATTGAAGTCTTCGAGGCTGCAGTTGGTGCAGGAGCAACGGCGATCAATGTCCCTGATACCGTGGGTATTGCAACGCCAACCTCGATGCATGCCCTGATCTCCGCACTGCGTGAGCGATTTACCTGCACTATCGATGTTCATTGTCATAACGACTTTGGGATGGCTACGGCAAACACGATATCAGCAGTTGAAGCTGGAGCTGATCAGGTTCAGGTTACGGTGAATGGTATCGGTGAGCGAGCCGGGAATGCTGATCTGGCCTGTACAACGATGATCATCGAGTCCATCTTCGGGTATAATACCGGGATCGTGACTGAGCGACTGGTTGAGACCTCACGGATGGTCTCCCGGTTCTCAAGTTTGATGGTTCCGCTGAACTGGCCAGTCACCGGTGAGTACGCATTCTCTCATGAGAGTGGAATCCATGCTCAGGGTGTTCTGGAACACGCGAGCACGTTTGAGCCTGGAATCATGACTCCCGAGATGGTTGGTCACCGTCGGCGGCTGAAACTTGGGAAACATGTTGGTCGGCATGCGGTTAGAGAGATACTCACTCAGGCGCATATCATACCAGATGAGACCCAGATGGATGAGATCCTGGCACGGGTAAAGCAGATAGCATCGAAAGGAAAGAAGATCACCGAACAGGATCTCTTTGAGATTGCGGAAACAGTATCTGGTTCGGGTGTGTCCAGCCGATACATTGACCTGGTCGACATCGCGATCATGACCGGGAATCATATG
Organism: Methanobacteriota archaeon; assembly: GCA_043803325.1. Lineage (GTDB taxonomy): Archaea > Halobacteriota > Methanomicrobia > Methanomicrobiales > Methanospirillaceae > Methanospirillum. The sequence goes on from JAZDKH010000496.1 coordinate 2,038, forward strand.
ATACCCACTGCGACGGTTCGCGCCAGGGTTGGCGGGGTTGATCAGGTCTGTTGTAAAACTGGGAATGGTCCGGTGGATGCTGCAATCAAGGCAATGATCGGGACCATTCCCCGCTATGCTGCTCTGAAAGAGTTTAACATCTCCGCAATATCTGAAGGGAGCGATGCGATTGCGCATGTCACCCTGGTTGTTGAGGATGACAGAGGAAGACTGTTCGACGCTGCTGCCTCAGGCGATGATATCGTCCTGGCGTCAGCAGAGGCGATGGCAAATGCACTGAATATGGTATATCGCAATGGCACAGACAATAGTTGAGAAGATATTCTCACGGCGATGCAGAAAAGATGTTTCCGCAGGTGAAGTGGTAATGGCCCCGATTGACGGGGCTATGATGCATGATATCACCGGACCACTGGCTATAGAGAAGTTCCGTGAAATGGGTGGCCGGAAGGTATTTGACCCGTCAAGAGTGATCATGCTCTTTGATCATCAGATTCCTGCAGACTCTCTGAATGCCGCAGAAAATCAGAAAAAAATGCGTGAGTTCGGGAAAGAACAGGGCATTCTGAATTATGACATCAGGGAGGGGGTCTGCCATCAGGTAACTCTTGAGAAAGGAAGAGTCTGTCCGGGTGACATCGTCATTGGGTGTGATTCCCATACCTGTATGTATGGTGCAGTCGGGGCATTTTCCACCGGGGTAGGATCGACAGATTTTGGGTTTGCCCTCCGGTATGGATGTCTGTACTTCCGGGTTCCCGAGAGTATCAGGGCGAATGTCACTGGATCTTTTGAAAACCGGGTGGGTGCCAAGGATCTGATCCTAAAGATTATCAAAGACATCACCGTGGACGGAGCTACGTATAAGGCGGTTGAATTTACCGGAGAAACGGTCTCCTCGATGTCGATGGCAGGTCGGATGACCTGCTGTAATATGGCGATTGAAATGGGAGGAAAAGCAGGTATTGTTCCCCCTGACCAGATTACGACTGATTACCTGCAAGGAAGGGCTTCATGTGGTCCATCAGATCTGAAGAGTGATGAGGGTGCAGAATACTCCTCATGGCGTGAGTATGATGTTGGTGATCTGGTTCCACAGGTGGCGGTTCCTCATAATGTAGATCAGGTTGTTGATGTTGGTGACGTAGCAGGTATGCCAGTGGATCAGGTCTTTATCGGATCCTGTACTAACGGGAGGTTTGAGGATCTTCAGGAAGCTGCAGGAGTTCTCGGTGATCGTTCCTTCTCTGAGCAGGTACGGGTCCTGGTCATTCCGGCTTCCCGTCCTGAGTACCTGAAAGCACTTCGTTCAGGGATAATAGAGCGATTTGTCGAGGCTGGCGCCCTGGTGGAAGCTCCCTGCTGTGGCCCCTGCATGGGTGGTTCTTTCGGACTGATTGCATCTGGAGAAGTCTCATTCTCCACATCGAATCGGAATTTCAAAGGAAGACAGGGTTCAACTGATGGGAAGGTATATCTTGGATCTGCGGCTACCGCAGCAGCAACTGCCATCACCGGGGTAATAACTGACCCACGAGAGGTGCGTTGAATGAGAGTCTGGAAATTTGGCGATAACATCGACACTGATGCGATAATCCCCGGCCGGTTTCTGACGATCAACGATCCGAAAGGTCTCGCTGAGCATG
>JAZDKH010000497.1:0-9611 GCA_043803325.1 Methanobacteriota archaeon
TCCATGGAAAGTCATCTCGTCTCCGGTATTTGAGCGGGGCTACAAATTCAGGTTTTTCCGTTGTCAGCACCCGGGTTAAGAGATCCCGAATTTCCGGATTTGGCAGATCAGGAAACTCTTCAAAGAGTTTTTTCCCGATCAGATCTTCCTTATCCATCCGCAATAAATTCGCGGTTGCTTTATTCACATCTTTAAGAATATATTCAGTTCCGCCATCAATTGGTTCATAGATGAGCACCCCATTACACGTATTCTCAAAAAACGAGTGATATCTGATCTCATTGAACAGACTTGCGTGAAGTGCCTTTTCTGCCACCATATAATCCGTGATGTCAAGGATCAGTCCATTCCAGAGGGTTTCATCAGCCAAACGTATCGGCTCCGATATGACCCTGATATACCGTTCTTCCTGTGTATATGTGATGAACTTCCCTTCAAATTCCCAGGGAGCAGTCCTGCGTATAACATCGTCAATCGAGTCATGCCATCGTTTCTGATCAGGTTGAGCAATACAGGTTCCATATCTATCAAGCCAGGTATCCAGAGGGTCCGGGGTGATCCCATAGATCTCCTGCGATCGCTCATCAACAAAATACATCCCGCATTCGCCGCTATCGTGCGCGTAAAACTGGTAGACAATACCGGGCAGGTTACTAGCAATTCCTCTGAACCGTTGCTCACTCTTGCGTAGTTCTTCTTCGGCTTTCCGCCTGTCGGTGATATCCAGGAATATACCGTTCCAGATTGTTTCGTTCTTTAACCGGATCGGTTGGGAAATCCCCCTGATGTACATCCTTTCACCATCCGGCCTGATGAAGGTACCTTCAAAATCCCACGAAGCAACCCGCGTGATGACATCTTTGATCGATTCATCCCATCTTCTCTTGTCTTCATCGGCAATGCAGTTGGTAAACCTGGCAAACCAGGTATCCTGGGGATTCTGAGGCAACCCGTACAGGATCTCCGAGCGTTCATCAACATAATACACGCCCCATTCTCCATTGTCGCGGGCATAAAACTGGTACGCAATACCGGGAAGATTACTGGTGATCCCACGGAACCTTTCTTTCAACTCTTTTTCGGCTCGTTTTTGAGCAGTAATATCAAGAAATAAAATAAAAAATTGATTTGGCGAATTCCACTGACGATCAGTAACCGGGGCAAATACTACCTGAAAATATGCAATTCCGTTTTTATTGGTACCGGTAAGACTGGTCTGTTTTAACCGGTCAAAATTACAGGTCAGGGTAATCTCAGCATTTTTTCCTTCCTCGATGAGTCGCTCGATCGACTCACGGGAACACATGATATCATACAGATTGATATGTGCGATATCGGTGAATCTGGCCAGACCCAGGATTTCCAGAGATGCCCGGTTCGCATTTAGAATGGTTCCATCTGCCTGAAAGAGGAAGATACCACTGGGGACTTCCTCGAAGAGGGTTCGTATCTTGCGTTCACTTTTTTTTAGTTCATCTTCTGTCTTTTTCCAGTTGGTAATGTCACGAAAACTGATCATGATCCCTGGTTTTCCGGTAAAAGAGAGAGATGGAAGAATAGTCGGAACAAATTCTGTGAGAAAAATGCGATCCTTGATCTGTTCTATCAGGAGCATCTCGTTGATGTAGGTTTTTGACTGAATGATGCGATCAATATTTCCCTGGACCGTAGAATCATTAAAAAGGGTTATATTCAACTTATTAAATGAAGTCCCGATTATGTTGCGGTCTTTTTTGATATCAAAGGTCTTGATAAAACTTTTATTAACCATAAGAATGTGAAGATCCGCATCAAGGATGACAATAGCGTCAGAGAGGTAGTCAAAAAGATCATCAAAAGGGATTTTCTGCGAAGAGGTGTAGAGCTTGGCTTTGCCATATGGTTTCATGACCACATGACCCTGGGTAAGGAGAACCTCAAGATATTTTGAGACTGAACCCCGGTTCATTCCCAGGTCTCTGGATAAACGAGAGATAGAGATGGCTACCGGGTATTGTTCCTGCAGGTATTCTCGTATCTGGGTATACCGGTCAGTCGTCTCATTCATATGATAGATAGAGATCTTTCTGGGATCACATAAGGTTATCCGGTAACCCGGGATCGCGGAAGGATACCAGGTTCAGTCGGATCCTGATTCCCTCACCGGCGGGAGAGCGGGAAGAAAGCGGAAAAATTGGGATTTGAGCGGGAGGTCCCACTCATATTTTATCGCCATATCAGTCCCTAAATTAAGATATCTTAGTACTAAGTAATTTTAATGATTAGGGAGCGGGATGATCCAGGGACACAGTACCTTCCTCCCATAGTATCCTGAAGTTACTCTGTGTATGGAGTTCCCGCTCTCCCGCCAGAGTTTAATCAGGATTCGATCAACAGGTATGAGTACTCCATCAGAATCCAGACTATTCCAAATTCCACCAGAACTGAGGTTCTGTTTTCACAGGATTAGATTTTTGGGAATTCAAGAGTATTCGATAGAACCGGTTTTTCTCATATTCCCTGAGGGGATGTAACAAGCAGAATAAATCGGGTTGAGTCATCAGATTATAAAATCTGCATTATCTTCAGTCTCTAACAATCGAAGGATTTCTCAATTGAAAAAGGAGTATAAATGAGGTTATTTATTTTTCCAGAGTTCTTTCATAATAAGGAAGTAGTTAACATTATTGATAAGCGATACATCCGCTCCATCAATAATCTCTCGTACCCTATGATATAACAAATTTTGTCATATAATATAGAATCCGGGTAACTTTTTTTGGCAGCACTCGCTATAAAAGAGAAATGCATAAAATTTCGATAATTGCCGAATTTTTATGAGTGTAGGGTAATTGATCGGTTTTTTAATCTTGGTTTTGATTTGAACTGTTTCGAATTAGTTTTAATGCATCCATCATAAAATCAATAAAAGCATCAAATCGAAACCATTCGCTTATAATAACAACTGGACCGCTTTGTTTTTTGCGAAAATTCTCGAATAATAGGACAAACCAGACGTTCTTTAATAAAAACGACACAATGGCGAAGTAATATCGAATCACTGGATTTCGGGTAGAAGTCTTCGGACGGACTATATTTCTCATCCGATAAGAAGATTCAATCGCAAATCGTGATCGGTAGAAACGCTTAACTTTCGTCAAATTCCAGTCTACCCCGAAAACTACAAATCCATGGTGTTTCCTTTTAACCGTGCCATCTTTCTTACTTCTGGATTCGGTATAGCGCAGAATTTCAATTTCTAATGCGGTTTCTTTATTTTTGCATAAGATATACGTGAATTGACGAAGCTCTTCATTTGCTAGTAAAGATATCATCTCCTTTCCTTGGGCCTTTGCTGGCATAATATGAGGAATTTCTTCGTTTTGGAGATAATGATATATATCCCTTGAGAAAAAGCCTCGATCTAGTAACAAGATTTTGATACCATATCCTTCTGACCTGATAATCTCAATAATCTGTTGAATATAAGACATTTTTTTAATTGAATTTTGGACCGGAAAAACCGCCAATGTTACTCTTCGGTGCTTTATGGTAGAATAGAGGGTTATATATCTGTAAAAAAAGTTTGTCGATTTTTTCTGCTTCCCCCCTACAACATGATCCTCATTTTGTGGAACTATTTCTCCATAAAAGCAGTCATCCACCTCATCTATTGCAAAAACATAGGATTCTCCGATTTTTAGGAACTGATGTAAATACTCTCGAAATAATGCAACGTTATTTTTCTTTAACTCCTCAAATTTGATAGTATTAAGGCATGTCCAAAACGTCGTAGCTGATGGGAATTTGTAATTCGGAACCTTATATGTGGCTGTAGGGGAAGACTGTTTCAGAGCCATTCCGACAGTGGTTGAAACTATATCATCAGAAGAAAACGTCTCACATGCCGAAATGGTGATATGATGTGAAATTGTTTTCAGAACCAATTCTAAAGCAGCACGTTCTTTCCCGATAAATTCGGATGAATCAGATTTTTTTTGAAATTTTAATCCCATAACGAAATTTTTCCCGGATTTCCGACCATATATATATCTTCCGGTTTGTGGTTAACTGAATCTAAAAGAGGGAAAAAAAATTTTCGGGTGCCTCGAAATTCCAAATCAAAAAACGTAAAAGACACAAAATTGAGTTTATTTATAAAATGAGTAAGATCCAGAAATCTATCAATTTTATGTCGTTGTTACAATTGTTGGGTACTGATAGTATATACGAGGAGTATACTGATCTCTCCAAGGCTGCGATGGGTATTATACTCAGAAATATAAACCTGGTTGCCTTAAATAAATTATGGATTATTAAAATGAGGGTATTTTGGGATTATCCCGTAAGCCGAACCATAGACCCTTTAATGCTCACCGCCGCTTGAGCCAGGATCACCTGCATCTCAGCGATCTGTTTCAGGGCAACTGCAGCCTCTTCTGAAGCCGCCGAAGCCCCTAATGCTTCTTTTGCGGTTGCATCAGAGATCGTCTTCACTTCAGAGATACTTGCGGTTATCTCCTCAACAGCGGCTGCTTCTTCTTCAGTCAGACTGGCCACTTCAGTCATGTGCATGGATATCTCTCCGGTTTGAGCAGCAATAGACCGGAAGAATGTAATTGTATCTGTTATCGCCGCAGATCCTTTTGAGACTTCAGTGGTTGCCTGATTCATGGCAGTTGCTGCTTTCTCAGACTGGCGTTGAAGTGCGGTGATGATCTTTGCGATATTCTCAGCCGATCCTTGCGAATCCTGGGCTAGTGTCTTCACCTCATTGGCGACTACAGCAAATCCCATCCCTGCGTCACCTGCACGGGCCGCTTCGATTGCCGCATTCAGTGCGAGAAGGTTAGTCTGATCTGCAATGTTACTGATTATCTCAACGATCTTTCCGATCTCATTCATCTGTCCTCTGATCTCAGTGATGATTGCACCGACATCATTAACCGCTCCATTTATGGCGTTGATCCCAACTTCAGCCACTGCAGATTTTTGAACACCCTGCGTTGAGGTAGAATCAGCTTCCTGGCTCAGTCGTGATACTGATTCTACCTTGGCTGCCACGGTTGAGACAGAAGTGGACAACTCTTCCATTGCGGTAAGCACCTGTTGTACTGAATTCTGGGTGGATGCTGCATTGTTTTGAACGTTTGAGACATTTTCTGCGATGAGCGATGCACCTGAAGCGACTTCTTCAACGGTAGCAGCAGCAGACTCAGCAGACTCGGTTAGAGATTCTACCTGCCCTGAAATATCTTCTATTACTGCTTTGAGTTCAGTTCCGACATGCTCCCCAACTTGATTGATCTTCTCTTTTAGTTCTAGGAGATCCCCTTTCACGATGAGATTCTCATCAAATCTGGCATCAAAATCTACCTGAGCATACCGTTCTGCGACCCGGAGTGTCTCATTCAGTGGAATGGTGATTGCATCAAGCATATTGTTGATACCGAGGACAAGATCCCGATACATACCGATAAACCGGGTTCCATCACCCCGTGCCCTGAGTTTTCCTTCCTTTGCTTCCTGGATTAGGATTCCGAGCTGGTCGAGGAGTGCATTAAGTGTGTGTATCATCTGATTGAGTGCAGGTGCTATCTCATCCTGATCATCACTCTCTGTGATTGGTTCTGCTTTTTCCCCGGATGCGATATGCTTCAGACTTGCGATTACCTCCTCCTGTAAATAATCAGCAAAGGTATCCATAGTTTTAGCCATCATACCGATCTCATCTTTTCGGTTCATGCCAAGTCGCTTCCCCAGGTGTCCTTTTCCCATCTCCTGGAGCATCTGTCCCGCCTGATTTAAGGGACCGGTTATTCCCCTGCTGATAAGAATACCAAGGAACAGAGCTGCGATAACGCCGATTATGCCGATGATGGTAAGTGTCAGTGATGAATCTTTAAATGTGGTGTCTGCCCCGTTTTTTACCCGTTCTGCTTCTATCTGATTTATCTGTATCAGATTATTCATACTTTGTCCGACTTCTTTGCGAGCCAATTGCAACGGACCAGTGGTAAGTGATACAAGAACTTCCTCTTTCTTTCCTGTATCCCAAAGACCGCGATTCTCTTGAATGAGCTGCTGATATGTTGCCCAGGAAGTATCAAACTTTGCCAGTTCACTCTTTTCTGAATCAAGAAGGGTTTGTGACCGATATTCACCCATCATCGTGTTAACAGTCGCGATATCGGTATCGAATTTCTTTTTTAAATTGGCCTGTTCATCCGGAAGGAGCAGATATTTATAAAAATCCCCTCTTATCTCAAATAATTTCGCATTAGTAGCGCCAATATTCTGGATAGGGATCAGTCGATCATTATACATCCCGGTCATTTCTTCGTTGATCGTATTCATGTTAGAATACCCAAGAATGGCAACGATCCCAACAATTGCGGCGATGATCAGAAAACTGCCAACCAGTTTTTTCCCGATTTTGATATTATCAATTACACTCATAATACCCTCAAAAACCTATTCAGACATCCATTCGATTCTCATGTTACGAAGCTTTATCTGAATATATAACCTTCCCCGAATTACAAATCAAGCAAGATAGCATCGAAAATTTTCTCCGTTTCTCCCTTTCTTTTTCGGAATTTTCCACAATGGGAATCCGACCTGAAAGATTTTGATCATGCAAGTGCAGTCAGATATAAGTATTGGCAATGGATACGGGCTTTACTTTATGTTGGGATTCTCTTTGTATCGTTCACCCTGAATATTCTCCTCATCCAGATTCTAATGGAACGCCTTTTCCCTATAGATTGATAATAATTGTAATGTCTGGCAGTAACTGAATGGACCGGGCGTTTTGGAGACCATTAAAATGGAGCAGATATGAAAAGCTTTTGACGAGTTCCCCTGGAATATGATACCCAGCGTGAGTACGTTATCCCGGAATTAAAGTAATTTTACAGCACGGCAGTTTGGGCTGCCGAGTCTCAGAATCATCTCCCTTCCATCCTGGATATTGGGCCGGGACCGGGACCGGACTGATGAGTGCCTTTCTTCTCCAAAAAGTCCCTGATGCAGAAATCACTCTGATGGATTTCTTAGATATTTTGTTAGATGTGGCAAGGAAGAGATTTGCAGGAAATAATGGTATTACCGATAGATTTTCTTTACTATAGGTCGTTAATCGGAGAGTAATTGAGTTATATTTGAGAAAAAAATTTCGGAGTATGCCCTGATCATGACAGACCATTTGTTTTCCTTCTTTTTTTCCTGCATAATTTAGAATTAATATGTCCGATTTTGCGGTGTCTTATCTCTCATTTCAAGATAGATACCGGTATTCGTGAATTTGCCTATGCTGTCTGTGGTTAACCTATTCATCTTATCGGTAAATGATTTCAATACCGTTCCTTCATATAACTCAAGGGGATGTACCTGAATTATGAGAGTCTTGTTTTCATCTGAAAGTGACAGATTTGTTACCTCTACCAGAGAGACGGACTCATTATCAGCACCGGAAAAGGTTACTGCCGCGTTCAGAGGGGTGGTGATATTTGCGAGTCGCTCTACTGGATGCAAAACACTCGTATTATCGTCGACGATATAGAAATAGGGAATGACATCCTTAACCGTTATCATCATCATTCCATCTGTTTCATTCGTGATGGAACTCTCCCCACCCTGAACATATGCAAGATAAGCAGGTGATTCAGCAGCCATACAAACTCCTGCCAAAGAAACCAGCAGAAGTGAACAGATAAATCCAAATGAAATATACCAATCCATATGGTACATGTCTCCATTACCAATATGCTTTTTTCGGTATGAGATTATATCATTTTCAGGAAGAAACCACCTAATTCAGGTTAATTTTTTTACCCATATCATAAGAGCAGACCATATTTGTAACGACCACGTTAGGCATATCATAACAGATTACTCCAGCCTCTTTCATTTTCTGAATGACAATATCCAGACCTCAGACAAAATCATCATGACTTTTTACACCAGTCATTACCACTTTTCCAGAAGGGAAAATGAGTACCGTGATTTTGGGGTGTGCAATCCGTAAACTTTGCGTATGGTAGCCGATAAGGTGATAAATAGGAAGAAGGTATCCAGAGAGAGCGAAACTAGGAATGAATCCTAACAGGCATGGTATACCAGGATCTTGGTATGTGGTATCTATAGCTCAGGTAAATGAAGTGAATACGATTCGTGAGGTATATGTTTCAGGAGATTTGAAGAGGGAGGTGTGATCAGGGGAGGAGGATAAGATATTACAATTTCGCCGATATTATGAGGAAAGAGGATACCGGTGAAACCTCCCCATCATTTCCTTAATCTTGACGGATAGGCATGATACGTCAGATATTATGGGAACCTGAATCTCAAACCTCTCCCCCTTACCCGGGACTCCGGTCTCCCGAATAGACAGCCCTGTGATTGATAGGATCTCCCTGGCCAGAAAGAGTCCAATGCCGGTATGCTTCCCATATCCATGCTTAAAGATCAGATCCTTCTCCTTTTCCGATATCCCAACCCCTTCATCTTCATACATAACGATGAGAGCACGCTTCTGCTTGTGTGTAGATATCCGAATTGATGATAAATTACCTCCGTGGCGAATTGAATTTTCTATAAGGGTAGTAAAGACCTTTCTGATGATTGGATCTGCATATACCTCAATATCTGGCAATATCTTAATATGTACCATAATCCTCCCGGTAGAGACATCAGATATTGCAGAGTTAATAATTGAGAGGAGAAGCAACCATTTTTGGAATTCTTCCTTCGAATACCCGAGCATCCTGCAGATTGACGGGTTGGTATGGTTGAATAATCCTGAATCGATATCAAAAATCAGAATCCCTTCATTTGCGTTTTCAAGAATGGAGCGGTATTGCTGCTCGCTCTCTCTCAGGGTCTCCTCTGTCTGTTTCCGTTCGTTAATATCTCTTATGGACTCGATTGCTCCCGTAAGATTCCCGGCTTCATCATAGAGCGGAGATGCCTTAAACCAGAGATGTGCCCCTCTGCCCTTGTTAAGGTGAGGGATGTAGATTTCAGAAAATTGGGAGTCTCCCTCTTTTGTCATAACCGGATATTTCCGAACAGCATCCACATCATCGTGAAGAATCAGATCGACCGTGATAGGTCGGCGTTCGTGGTAGAACGGAAGAGCATATTCTTAATTCACTTTCCCGATCATCTGCTCTGCAGGGATCCCGGTCATCTCTTCCATGGAACGGTTCCATGCTATCACCATCCCTTCGGTATTAATAGCTAAGGTTGCATCAGGTAGAAAACTGATGATATCCTTCATTGTTCGTTCAGATTCCCAAGGCGTCTCAATCTGCCAGATATCGGAAATGTTACTGATCACGATACGAACGGTGAACACTCCCCCGCTGCTTGTGGTCCCGACCCCATCCAGACGTGCAGGAAAGACAGATCCATCCCCCCCGCTTGAGGATGAGGATGAGGGTACAGGTCTGTTTTTCTCTTTGATTTAGTACGAGCTTAAAATACAGATCCCACATCTCAAGATGTTCCGGGGTGATGAATACGCCAAACCCATGATTGATGAAAGTATTCCGATCAACCCCAAGAAGTATTTCAGCGGTGAGATTTGCCTCTGTTACCAGGGTTTTATTGTTTAACGTCAGATACCC
>JAZDKH010000498.1:0-5227 GCA_043803325.1 Methanobacteriota archaeon
TCCCGAAACGGACGGAGTGTAGGCCTAATATACACCTGGTATCCAAGTGCCGGCCCCTTCATCAGAAGATAACGAATACCTGCCTGCCTGAACTTCTGTTCAATAGTAGCCAGTTGCTTTTCATAATACAGATGATCAACACAATGCTGATGAGATGATCGGATCAATTCTTTCCATATCCGATCGGGAGGTCTCATTTCCAAGGGAACCTTATGGCTGAGATAATAGATATACCCGGTAAAATCCTGTTTTTTAAAAATCTGGAGAATTACATCCCATTCTTCCCCATCTTCAGGGGGCCGGGAGGGAATGTCTGAGATCAGACCAATGAGCCAGATCAGCATATCATCGGATAGTGTCAGAAGACGATGCCCTTTTAGCCCGGGTATTGAATATATATGAGGATAATAGTATCTTAATCCCTGGATTCGACGGATGAGACTGGATGAATCATTATCTTGTATCTGGATCTTATGAGGGAACATAGGGGTGTATTGATGATCTGAAAATTAAACTTTTTATCAACAATTGCAGCACCCTCAACAGATTCCTTAATACCCACTGATACAAAAATAAGAGTTATACCTGTGCCTTCCAGACACAGTAAATCAGATGGAGTTGATGAATTGACTCAAGAGTTTGATTTTCAGGAAGAATCCGGAGAACCTGAAGAGATTATCCGTTTAAGACTCCCAAACGGAAAAAACAGAGAAATATTCGCATTTGCTGATCTGATGATGGGAGCAAACCATATCAAAATCAAATGTGTGGATGGAATAACCCGAATGGGTCGGATCAAAGGAAAGATTAAGAAAAAAGTCTGGATTCGGGAAGGAGATATATTAATTGTAATCCCGTGGAGTTTCCAGGACGATAAAGCTGATATTATCTACCGGTACACTCGCCCACAGGTTGAATGGCTCAAGAAAAATGGCTATCTTTGATTTTTTACCATATCATAATGCTTTATACAACAGAGGAGAGATCTTCTCTCATCCTCACATCAGGAGGATTAATGCCGCGGGTACCCGAATAGGTGCATGAATCCTGTTAAGAGAATAACCGCCTGATTGTAGTCATTACCAGAATAAAGCGAAAACTGACTCCAATATGCAGGAAGACACTTTAGAGTGATCAACCTTTCACTGGTCCGTGACACCTCAGCCCTTTTTTGGCACCCGGTTCAATATATATGCAGTTCAATGAATTCTGACAGTGATGCCTTACCGCCCAAAGGCGGACCAACCAAGGATGAAATCCTCGCAATATCTCTGTTCAAACTTGAACTCTCTCCTGACGATATATTTGCGGATCTCGGATGCGGGACCGGACGGATATCAATCGAAGCATCGAAGAGGGTAAAGTCCGTCCATGCCGTTGATCGTCGCATTGAAGCTTGTGAATGGACTAAACACGACGCAAAAACCAGGGGAATATCAAATATTTCCATTCATCATAGCGAAAATGTTGCATTTCTCAGAACCCTTGAATCTTTAGATACTGCATTTGTTGGAGGTTCCCAGGGTCTTGATGAGGTTGTCAAAGCCTTAGCTAATCTCAATGTGCGTTCCCTTGTCATTAACGCAGTAATGCTCGAAACTGTTCATACCGCGGTATCAGCTCTCCGGAAGAACGGTATCTTCAGAGAAGTAATTTCCGCAAATATATCCCGAAGTTACCCCATTGGTTCAGGTCTGATGTTTAAACCCATTGATCCAGTATTTATCATCTGTGGAGGAGCTTCCTCATGTTAACCGCCGTTGGTCTTGGACCCGGAGAACCTGAACTCCTGACCCTTCGGGCAGTTCGGTTCCTGAAAGAAGCAGACACCGTCTTTGTCCCAGGGGGTATCGCTAGAAAACTTGTGGAGCCATATTGCGATCCTATCGAACTTTCATTTCCCATGAGTCATGATGAGGAGGCAATATCGAACCAAATCCGCGAGAACGCAGTCATCATCTCAAAAGTAGCAGAGAAAGGGAATGCGGTCTTTGGGATTATTGGAGATCCAAATATTTTTTCGACATTCTCTCGCCTATGTGTTATTATTAGAGAGCAATATCCAGAGATCACAATAGATACTGTTCCAGGAGTCAGTTCAATAACGGCTCTTACATCAATCACCGGCATCCCAATCAATGGCGGGTTTTCAATATCAGATGGAACCCCGGAGGTGGCACGAATTCGAATGAAGGTTCGCAGGCCCCGTGAAGTCGCAGAAGAGCTCAGGAGGGAGGGATATTCCCGGTTTATATTGGTGGAAAGAATGTGCATGGAGGGAATGAAAGTGTGGAGTGAAGACCTTCCGGAGGAGAGTAACTACTTTTCTATTATGTTTGCGGAGAAGAACTGATGAAACCAGTGTGGTTTGTCGGAGCCGGTCCCGGTGATCCGGATCTTATCACGGTAAAAGGGAACCGCCTTCTTGAAACTGCAGACATTCTCATTTATGCAGGATCTTTAGTCAATCCTGAGCTTGTTACCAGATCACCAGCCCCGGGCAAGTACGATAGTAATGGCATGTCTCTTGAGGAGATGGTCCCTCTGATGGTGGAATCTGCAAAGCAGGATAAAACAGTCGTGCGTCTGCACTCAGGAGATCCCTCGCTTTATGGAGCGATCATTGAACAGATGGAACTCCTCAGAGCGAAGGGGATACCTACCGAAGTCGTCCCCGGAGTCTCATCCCTTTTTGGAGCAGCAGCTGCCCTGCAGACCCAGCTCACGCTACGGGGAGTTTCTGAGTCGGTGATCATCACGAGACCAGCTGGAAAGACGCTGGAGACTGATCATATCGCAGAATACTCAAAACATGGGGAGACCATGGCGATATTTCTTGGTTCTGACCGGATATCCGAGGTCATTGCCAAAGTGACTCACCCCCCTCAAACACCAGTAGTTGTCATCTATCATGCCACCTGGCCTGATCAACAAATCATCAGAGGTACAGTTTCAACAATTGTACAGAGGGCATATGATGCAGGAATACATAAATCGGCTCTCCTTTTGATAGGAGAAGTCTTCGGAGAAGAATTGCCAGGTCACATCAGATCTGAGTTATACTCATGATCCGGACTGTGGTCATAGCACTGCCATATTTTGCTCAGGATGCAGAAAAGATAGCTACAAAGACAGGGGCGACATTCCTCCCGTACCACCATGAAGTCTTTTCTGAGGCGTTCTCATCGGCTGAGAGAATTATCGCTCTAATGGCTATAGGCATCGTGGTACGGAAGATCTCACCGCTTCTCACAGACAAATGGCGCGATCCTGCAGTCGTAGTCGTGAGCCCGGATATCAGGTATGCAATCCCGATCTCTGGAGGACACCATGGCGCCAATGATCTCGCCTATGAGCTCAGAGACCACTGTGGTCTGATTCCGGTGATCACAACTGCTACCGAATCAACAGGCAGGGATTCAGCTGAACGAGTAGCATCAGAAAATGGCCTTCGGATTGTCAATCCCGACTCTACCCGGGGATCAAATGCAGCAGTTCTGACCGGAACGGCAGGTATTTTCACCATCAACGAACCAGGGATGGTTATCGCCGGGAGAGGAGTCTCATTTCTCGTCTCTGATGCCCCCTATACCGCGGGTATCGGTTGTCGAAAAGGAACAACTACCGAAGAGATAATCAAAGCAATCCAGGAGGCATTCAGGTCAAAGGGTCTGACCACTGAAGATGTCAGTATCTATGCAACCAGTACTCTGAAGTTACATGAAGACGGACTCATCGAAGCGATCCGCACAATTGGGGGAAATATCATCTATCTTGACCATGCTACCCTCTGCAAAGAGGAACCATCATCTGAATCAGCTGCCAGCCGATTCGGACTTCCGGGAGTTGCAGAACCTGCAGCACTAGCGGTATCGTACAAAAAAGAACTCATAATGGAGAAGAGAGTCTATGGAAATGTCACCATCGCCATCGCCCGCTGAAGATACGGGAAGGCTGTATATCGTCGGTATCGGTCCCGGGGCTCCGGGCATGCTGACCCGCAGGGCTGAGGATGTTCTCACCAGTTCATCGGTCATTATTGGAAATGATTTTTATATTGATCAGATAGGGCATCTTCTTGAAGGGAAAGAGGTCATCAGGAGCAGGATGGGTAAAGAAGTCGACCGGGCTCAGGAATGTATAAACCTGGCCAGAACACGAACAGTCGCCATGGTTTCAGGAGGAGATCCCGGTGTGTATGGCATGGCAAGTATTGTCCTGGAGGTTCTGGAGCATACCGGTCTCTCCATACCAGTTGAGATCATTCCAGGGATAACCGCGGCTACTGCAGGGGCTGCCCGACTCGGTTCGCCACTATCAGGAGATTTTGCAGTCATCAGTCTCTCTGATCTGCTTACTCCCAGGGAAGTTATAAAAAAGAGATTAACTGCCCTCTTCTCAGTGCAGATACCAGTAGTACTGTACAATCCAAAGAGTAGAACCCGCACCGAACAACTTGGAGAAGCAATCGCTCTTGCACGAGAACACCTGCCACCAGAGACACCGGTAGGAGTTGTGAGAAATGCATATCGCGAGGATGAATCCACCCTGATAACAACACTCGAAAAAGTGGAAGACTTTGAAGATCTGATAGATATGCACGCAGTTGTGTTTATCGGTGGAGAAGAGACACGAATCTGGAGGAGAGGAGAAGATGTCAAAGGAATTATCACACCCCGGGGCTACCACCGGAAATACGTATATTGATCTCGGTGCAGATACACAGGAGGGATATGCCATATCATCCCGATCACGGGAAATGGCTCGGGAAGCAATAGGCGACCGAACCCCTGAAGACAGAATACGACAGCGATGCTCTATTGCAGTTGGAGACTTTGCCATGGCCGACCTGATGCGATTCTGCCATGATCCGGTCTCCGCCGGAATTGCTGCCCTTGCAGCAGGAGCACCAATCTTCACCGATATCAGGATGGTTCAGACGGGCATCCAGAAAAAAGGACATACCAGTACGATTACCTGCGTTCTGGATCTCCCTGCAGGCTCAGAGACCGGAGGAGAGCGGACACGGACTTCAGCAGGATTTCTATCAATCAGGGATCAACTGAATGGAGCCATCATCGTTATTGGAAATGCCCCGTCCGCTCTTCTGGTGGTATGCGAGATGATACGGGAGGGGGGACATCCGGCACTGGTCATCGGAACTCCGGTTGGATTTGTAAACGCAGCCGAGTCAAAAGAGGTTCTTCGCTCGACAGACATCCCATCT
>JAZDKH010000499.1:0-2005 GCA_043803325.1 Methanobacteriota archaeon
AATCAACCATTAACAGGCTGAATAATGGTTGAATGCAGATACAAGAAAACCAGCATAAAGGATCTGGCAAATATTCCTGCTCCCTATCGGGATAAAATATCGAAGATTATCTTTGAAGATATCCCGCAAGCGGATAATATCTACAATTGCGGGTTAGATGTTTCTCCGATGAAGGGATACCCTGATTCATACAGGATAAGGGTCGGCAAATATCGCATTGGGTTGAAAATAAAAGGCAATGCTATAGTTTTTTACCGGATTAAAAGCAGGGAAGAGATATACTCAGTTTTCCCTTAAGCTTTCACTCATTTTTTCACTGACCCGGGTTTAGTTCTGTACCACTTGTATCAGTTGTACTACTTACACGAAGTACACATTCGGCAAGAAAAATTTCCGTCTCCTGGTCTGTGCTTCACTTACAAGAACAGGAAAGAATACATAAAGATCGAAGATCTGAATCTGAAAGCAGGCAATACACGGAATACACGATTCAGGATTCCCTTTTCGATGACCATTATCTATATCTGGTATAACATACACCATACTGCACTCTAATATTCACTCGAAATTTAGAGTGACTCAATGGGTAGAATTTATGAGAAAGGATGACTTTTTAGAGATAATTCATACCGCGTTCGATCTAAATAGTCAGACGGTTTCACTCATCAGGATCATGATCCTCTGGGCATTGAATGATGTCTCACCCGATGGAGTAACCGCCCGCCAGTTAAAAGGTGCATTGCAGGCTCATGAAGGAAGGTTATACTCAAATCTTGATGTTCTGGAAGAGATGGGATATATTCAGTCACAAATGACCCGGTTTGAATCGAAAGAGATCAAGATGTATACTATCACGCCTGCCGGACTTGAAGAATGGAAAAAATTGAGCGGGTGGTTCCGGATGATCACCCGCTGCCATGAGGAAGAATAATGACCAAATCTGATAAAGTGATAGCAGTTTTGAAAGAATTGGGGATTCCTGCTGATGTCAATAAGTTTGATAGCCGGTTAATTATTCAAAAGACCGTCTGTCTTCTCCAGCTTCGGGGAATAACGATGGGGTATCCATTTTCAATATATATTCACGGTCCATACTCTCCGGAGTTGACCAATGATTATTTCCTGGAGAGAGAAAAATTCAGGACTGAAGAGACAGATACTGAATTAACCGAGACAGAACGTGAAATAATCAAAAAGTTCTCTGAAATATTCAACCCTGAAAAACCATCACAATTAGAAATTTCATCAACATACGGCCATTTCACAAATACGTTGCATTACTCGCCAATAGACGCAACAAAGGCAACCAGAGAGTTAAAATCTCAATATTCACCTGGTCAGATTGCAGTAGCAATTTCAAAAGCGAATCAGTTTCTCTATTTACCAACCCCGGAGGATCTGCAGATCTTACGAGAAGAGACTGCCCCGTGGCAACAGATTGTTTTTCATTCCCTGGAGTCCGTTGAATGAATTGGCAACCAAAGGAAATATGGGAGATAGAACAACCGGACCCACAAGGGCGTGAACAAGCAGGAAAGCGAGCAGATATAGTATTTGTACGGTAACAACTGCCCGATAATCCCCGGCACGGACCGAATATAACCCACGTTGTCCTACTATTCTGTGCATCCATTTCTTTGGGTGGTGTTCACCTGATAAAGAGATCAATTCCTCACAAAGTACCGTCTGAAATTCTGAAGGTACATTTTTCATGTCCCGTTCTGCTTTTGGGGTAAGTTTCACGGAATAGTGACGGGGTTCACTCATCAACCCCCATATCTTTCATTACATCTTCCAGGGATCGACATCGGCCCGCTTTGAAATCTTCTATTCCTTCCTCTATTGATTTCAGCGTCTCTTCACTCAACGGTTCATCATCAATCATATGGTAGAGAAGATCCTGAATAATCTCTTCATCAGATTCGTCTCCACATCTCCGAAGTGATGAGAGCTCCTGATATATTGTATCACTCACAGTAATGGTAACAGACATGGTACATCATCC
>JAZDKH010000500.1:0-2026 GCA_043803325.1 Methanobacteriota archaeon
CATCAGAGATACCCCGTTCTTGTCGTTGCTGATCTCCTCTTGAAAAGTTTCGGTGTAATTGAGCAGTCGCTGGATCTCGCTGTATCTGTTGGCCGACAACTGAAGCTTGTTTATGTGGGCAATCTTTTCATCATCCGGACTGGGGATGTCATCATCGGTGATGAATCGATCGTAATCCAGGACACCCCGCAGAACACCGATCATCTCTACCGGCTCAATCTGCTTTGCATCTTTGATCAAAGGTTCCATGATCGAAATGAACTCCCGTACGTATCTTCGTACATAGGGGATATCAATCCGCATGGTCTTCAATGCCTGATACAGATACAGCTCCTTCAATCCGGTGTAGCCTGCCAGCTCCTCCATGAAGGCCCTACCGATATACCTGTTGGGCACGTTGATGATCAGCTTTAAAGCTTCGTCTCCCTCTTCAGAGATTGGGTTATCGATAAATCTCAAATAATCGAGAAGTATCTTAACTTCCCTCCTCTGGTAGAAGCTGGTCCCGTTTTCAATATGATACGGGATCTTGTTTTTTGAGAAACCTTCCTCAAAGACTCGACTCTGGAAATTGGATCGATATAGGATCGCAATGTCCCTGTACTCGTATCCTTTTATCTGGGTCAATTCCTTGATCTCCATGACCAGTTGATTGGCCTCATCTTCCTCATTGGTGGCGGACCATACTTCAGGATACTCTATTATTCGCGCGATTGTGGCGTAGATCTCTTCCGCAAATTCAAGACCAAGACCGGATTGACATTGTTCGTAATACTCGACCGCCAAGTCAAGCTCAGCATCCGCAGCAGGATGAAATTGGAATCTCATCGATGGTACTTCCGGCGAATCTTAGCGAATACGTCATCTCCTGAAATGAGTTCCACTTTGCCTTGGTCAATCTGAGAAACCCGTCGCTCGGCTTCCTCTGCCCACAAAAGGTCAATCTCAGCATGAGTAGGCAGGTTGAGACTGGCGAGGAGTTTCTCGACCAAACTCATCCGCGCGTCCGATGGCAACGAAAGCGCCTCGTCAAATACCTTATCGGTGACGACTGTCATATTTCACCTCCTGTTACTGATATTGAAGCACAGAAAGGGACAGGATGCAAATCATTATCGCCGACCGGCGCCGCACGTAGTGTCCACACCCTCATAGCTTATATGGCTCCGGTTCTGTTCAAGGGTGCTCTGCAATCCACATGCTCTACCAACTGGATCTTGCCGCCTCCATAGGACATGCGTAAAGCAATCTCATAAAATGTCATAATAGCTTTCAGAATGACATCCTCCAGCTCTGACCGATGATCACCAGGAATGGAATAATAAAAAAGGCCGAATACGCTCAATCATACAAGCATATCCGGCCAGGGTACTGATTTTTAGCGGCGCGAGCTTTATTGCTGATCCAGTCTTCCGACCAGGTGATACATCAAGACGGCCGCTACTGTCGAAACATTGAGTGAATTTACCATGCCAAACATTGGCAGGTGAACAACGGCATCGGATAATGCAACGATCTCCTGGCTCACACCCCTGTCTTCTCTTCCAAGTACCAGACATAGCGGGAATCGATAATCTGCATCCCGGTAGTCCACACTGGTGGTAGCTATCTCAGCGGTGACGATCGAGACACCCTTATGCTTCAGTTCAGAAATTACATCAAAAGCGCCTTCTCGATGTTCCCAGTCCACCCAGTTTTCTGAGCCCAGTGAACCCTTACGAACCTTGCTGCTTGGCGGCAATGCGCCATCCCCACAGATGAAGACCTTCTCGACCATAATAGCATCTGCCAGTCTGATGATTGTCCCCACGTTGTGAACGCTCTTCAGCTGTCCAGGACCAGGTAGATCGGGTTTCTTTTCAGTTTACCGAATTCCTCCCGAGAGACCTTTCCGCTACGGATCTCTGCCTTCGTCAATTGCCTGCTTTCGATTTCCGTTTGTTCCATGTAACACCTCCGTTAAGTTTTATTTCCTTAACGATTTCTATATGTAACGGAGGTAAATCAGATTAGCCCTGAAGTGATT
>JAZDKH010000501.1:0-3140 GCA_043803325.1 Methanobacteriota archaeon
CCTCGCCAATGCAACCCCTCTCTAAGATTACTCATATACATTTCTCGTCTTTTTAAGAAGCCGCCACCGTTGCGGCAAGGAAACAAATCATGGCAGACTTTACGCAGAAGAGCGTAATCAAGAGTGCAGAGCGGAAGCTTACCACTTCAATTGATATGATGGCGAATTTTGTCACCCTCGTGAACAACTTCATCAGCACCAACCCGCTCGGGTGTGTTTCATACACCTCTGGCGGTCAGGCCATCGCCGGTGTGGTGATGGGAACTGAGTATTACTCAGAGAAGGTCGTGTATGAAGACGCCCTGGCGAAGACCGTCGGGCAGATCAGCATCAAGGCTCCCACGTCTTCAGGCTTCTCCACTGATATCTCGACAATCATCGCCACCTCGGCGCTGAACACAGCAATGGGCGGGACTCCTTCCCATGACAGTTCAGAGGACAGTTTCAGTTGTGTTGTCAAGTGTCACCACAGCAACGGTGAAAACGACTCCATCACGTTCAAGCGGGATGCGGTCACCGTTGCCAGTTACGAGTCTGATGCTATCCTGACCGCAGTTGAGACCTGGGCTGACAGCGTTTCGGCTCTCGCATAAGCTCATTTCATTTTTTTTTCGAGGCGAAGGAAATGCAAAAGGTGTTAGTGATAGCCGGGATTGTCTGTCTGCTCGGTGCCGGGTGGATATCTGTTGATCTGATCTCGTCTTCGATAAAAACGGATGGAACCGCCTGGATTACCTCCGCTCTCACCGGAGACAAGACCTATGCAGCAACATTATTCACTAGCGACCGATCCGCAATCAACCGGGAAGTAGATTTTTCAGGGGACATAGAGGCACAGACCCAGATCAGGTCTCTTGGCCCGGTCGGGGTATATGAGTTCAGTGGTCAGACCAGGACGAAGACCAGACCTGATTTCACCTGCTTGTTCGCAGAAAGTCCGGAAAATAAAACTCGGTATGATGAGATATCAACCCTCGGGTTATGGTCAGAAGGAACATACCTCTCCTCCCTATGTCTTAGCGGAGGGCAGACTACTTCAATGACCGATATCGACGCATCCGGTATGGTATCCCTGAGCAAAGGGACGGACACGATCAACCTATCTCTGGTCATAGCCATATAGAGCGGGATTGGGTTGATCCTGACCTGAACTACGGACATTTATACACTACACATCTCAATATGTCGTAGAATAGTTATTTTTCTAAAAATGAACTGAAATTTCGAAAATTAATGTATTACACTATAAACACTACCCGATCTTATAAAATTTTACTCACTTTACTATTTTACGTCTACTATCTCCTTAATTCAGGTCCTGATGTATCTGCGGTATGTTGAGGTAGTCCGGGGCACCATTCGCGGCACTCCGGACGACGAAAGACGGAGAGGTTGAGATAGTAGATCTCCTCTCTGACTCCCTCCGTCCCTTCATCCGGTAAATACAAATTAATCCATTATCGTGATGACCTTGTATGTGCCGTGTGAGCGGTGAGGGACATTCTGTATGGGTCGGGGTCACTCCGGGCTCATACAATCTGGGGATGTGTGCCTCAGCACATCTCCCAAAATTTCATGACATCAGATGGTTTCTCTCTTCTTTTCCCACCATTTTTCTGATGTGCTTTTTGGTTTATTTTGGATTGATTCTCTGAATATACACATTAAGGAACTGAAAGCATATAATTCAAAAAATTACAATCGGTTTTTTAAAAACCAATGGAGGATTTTATGAGAATACTCATTGATAACGCTGATTGAAGAACAGATCCCTGATGTTCAGTCATTGCTTCTACCAGGTAAATCAGGATAAGGTTAGGGAATTAGTTCAAATGTTCTTTGAACTCTTCCAGGGTAATAGTGCGTGGTTTTATAAAACCTGCATCTTCGAGATATTTGGGAACCCGATATTTTATCAGATTCTTATCAGATGTGATAAACAACTCGCATCCATATGCAAGGGCGTAACCCAGATGAACCCGATCCGTATTCTCCACCCGATAATCAACCCCCTCTGTTGCGAGCCGATAACATATCTCTGCAACTACGGGATCAGGATAGAGAGAGGTAATATTCCAATCGTCAAAAGAACGGACCAGGGATGATATCAGGCGAGAGCGACCAGATTGCTTTCGCATCTGATCAATCGCTTCTCCCATAACGGTAATCGAAGTAACAAGGGGAAAATTAATATTCGCTGCGTGATTCAATATTGTTTGATTTTTAATATTCTCAACACATTCAAAAAAGACACAGGTATCAAGAAAGGCAGACTTTACCATTTAATAGATTTGAGTCTGCGCATTTTCTCATCAAATTCTTCTTTCGTTACCACGAAAGATATGAGGCCGCCCCGTCCAACTCCGCCGCCATATGGTAACAGACCGCGTTGGTATGGCTTGCCGATATTCTCCCTTGGGTCCAGCTCAGCTTCCATGAATAGTAAAGGGAGGGAATAGAATTAATATTTCTCCGGAAGGGTTACCCTGATCTCCGGAAAGTAGGAATTGATCAGGAAAAAATAGGGCCTTCTAAACCTTAACGCTTCACGTACAGGATTTAGAGTTATAGCTCATATTCCCTTTCTGAAGAAATTCGAAAAGCATCTGAATTCCTCACCGGTGACGAGATCCAGGCATTCATCTTTAAAATCAGAGGCGGAATCTATTTCCATTGAAATTATTTACACCCATTATGCACATTATTATTGATGGTTAGTCGTTCGGTAAAAATTCGATTTCCAAATGATCTTTACGACGCTCTGCAGGATTATGCAAAAAATAATGGAAAAAGTGTTTCGGCAACTATTATTTCAGCTTGCGAACGCTTTTTAGATTTATCAAAACAGGGTACCTATGCCAGTTGTTATACTCCAGACGAACTAGCTGCAATGAATCGCCAGGAGATTAGGACCTCAACAACTCCCGATTCCATTGTATTCCTGCAGGCACAGATCAACGAATTAAAAGAAGATGCCTTGAGGCAAAAAGAGATGATGAAACAAGTTATCGAATTGTCGCAAAGGATGGCTCAGCATGAAGAAAAACTACCGGATTCAGAGCCTTAACCTGATGTCCTGTATCCAACATGAATATGATGCAGGTTATGTAATGAAATAAACTATTTCACAAAATAGTTGC
>JAZDKH010000502.1:0-5028 GCA_043803325.1 Methanobacteriota archaeon
TCAATAAAGCATTTGAGTACTTAGAGAATCACCCGGAGATACGTGATGTCCTTCTCTCTGGAGGAGATCCTCTCATGCTTTCAGATATGCAACTCGATACTATCCTAAGCAGATTGCGCCAGATACCTCACATTGAGATAATCAGGATTGGATCACGAGTCCCGGTAGTTCTTCCGTTCCGGATAACTGATGATCTTGTCCACGTTCTCAAAAAATATCATCCAATCTGGTTGAACACCCATTTTAATCATCCCCATGAGTTTACAGATGCATCATGTAAGGCTCTGGCAAAATTGGCAGATGCAGGGATTCCTTTGGGAAATCAGTCGGTTCTTCTCGCCGGAGTGAATGATTGTCCCAACATTATGAGAAAACTTGTTCATGAACTGGTGAAAAACAGGGTGCGGCCATATTACCTCTTCCAATGTGATCTTGCAGAAGGACTTGCCCATTTCAGGACTCCGGTAGGGAAAGGAATAGAGATCATCGAAAGTCTGATAGGACATACATCCGGACTTGCGGTTCCGACCTATGTAATTGATACTCCGGGTGGAGGAGGGAAAATTCCGGTCATGCCACATTACCTCGTCTCCTGGTCTTCAAATAAAGTTGTTCTCCGCAACTATGAAGGCATGTTTTCCACGTATCAGGAACCGGACCAATACCAGAAGAGAACCTGTGATCTCAAGTGTGAACAATGTAATCTTCAACATTCCGGGGATAGTGAATACGCCATGCGAAGAGCACATGGAATAGAAGCCCTGTTGTCAGATTATGAGAGTGAGATCACGATTTTACCGGCTGATTCAGAACGGGTTGCAAGGAGGCAGGATGGAGAGTGATATTGTTATACCCATTGGGAAAAGCCTTCTTCAGCATGGATATTTTAATGATCGCATATATCTGATGAAGATTCATCCGGATGACATAAACCTTGTAATCCGAAAAATTACCTATTTAATCTCTGTTTATAATTATTCCAAAGTTATTCTGAAGATACCAGAGTCTTTAAAAACTGAATTTCAATCTCTTGAGGCTTTTGAAGAAGCCCGAATTCCAGGATTTTATAACAAACATGATGATGCACTATTTCTTTCCAGGTATACAAACCCCGAACGAAGGAAAAATGGTCCCGGTAAAAAAGTCAAGACAACTATTCTTTTATCTTTAGAGAAATCATCACCATCATCCCGTAATATTCAGCCCACCAATATAGTAATAAGAAGAGCAACTCATAATGACATTCTTCAGATATGTTCGCTCTTTCAAAGAGAATTTGAGACGTATCCTTTCCCCATTCAGGAATCGTATTATTTGAGAAAAAGCATGGATGAAGGAATCAGATTCTTTGTGGGAGAGATATCAGGCACTATCGTGGCTGCTGGTTCCTGTGAGATTGATCCCTATGCCGGTGCTGTGGAAATGAGTGACTTAGCCATAGATGTAGCGTATAAGGGATTTGGTCTTTCAAAGCTGCTATTGTCTTTCATGGAATATGAGATGAAAAGAGAGGGAGTAAATATGGCATTCACCATCTGTCGAGGAGAATTTCTCCCGGTTAACCGACTATTTTCGGGAGCTGGTTATCAATTTGGAGGAACACTTATTCAAAATACAAATATTTGTGGTCAGTTTGAATGTATGAATGTATGGTACAAAAAATTGGGATGATAGTTCACCATTTCTCAAATACTTTTATCACATAAGGATTCTGGTAATACCCCCATGGATCTTCTCAGGGGGAAGCGAGTAGAACTGAACAAACGGGGGGGATACCTTTTTCATTAACGCAAACAATTTCCAGACCATCTGATCACTAATCACATTCTCGATACCATAGAAGATGGTCTTCTCTTCTATTCCCCAGCCACGTATCAGCGCTTCAATATTGATAATCTCCATATAACCGGTATCAATACAGAGAGCAGACAGGCCGGGAGCCAATTCCTCCAGGTATTTTGTTGTAACCCCAAATGGATATCCCATCATTCTGATAGAGACCAGGATATTTTTTTCATATATAATGTTATTCTGGAAAAAATCTGCCCAATATACGGGGAGATTGAACGAATATCTGCAGTGAAGTACAGGGCAGCCCCGGAAATCTTATTCAAACTTAGATAGGCTTCAGAATATTTTTCGATAAACCAATGAAAGCGCATCGGTTTGAATCTTTTTCTGAGTTGTTCCTGTCCACTCCGAAATATAATTATGATCAGGAACGGAATTGATGCCAGGATTAATGACCAGTACGCTCCATGGGGTAATTTTGTCAGACATGCCAGGGACAAAATTAGATCTGTGACAATTAAAAATCACATGATAACCACTTTAATGCATCCTTCCTAAGGAAGAATATCGTAAAGAGCATAAGAGCAGATATCGCCATATTTCCGGTCACTGCGAGTCCGTATGCGGAACCAAGATTATCAGACGTTCTGAATGATATCATGACGATGAGTACGGCAAGGAGCAGTAGCCAGTTTACCCCATCAATGTATATCTGTGATCGTAAATCAGATGACGAATAATCTATCTTCATCTTCGGAATAATCCGGGTAGTCATCGCCTGATACACAATAGAAAACATACCACTGATCATTGCCTGAGATGCAATGATGGTTGCAAAGATGCTCAGTATCAGAAATGGAATATATAACATTCCTACCTGAGCCGAGACCATGTGGAAGAGGACCGTTCTCATGGATCCATGTTGAAGAACAAAAGCTCCCTGCCCGAGATAACTGAGCATGAGTGCAGGAAAGACAATATATTAACCTTTTACGATTGGATCGTGTCCAAGATGACCCATATCGGCATAGAGAGCTTCCCCTCCGGTAACACAGAGCACTACCGCTGCCAGGACAATAAATGAACCAAACCCATTCTCCAATACAAATATCAGGGCATAATGCGGACTGAATGAAAGGAGAACTTGAGGAGAGCCAATAATTGCAACCAATCCGGTTATTGAGAGGACCAAAAACCAGACTGCCATTACCGGCCCAAACGCCCATGATATCCGTTCAGTTCCCTTTCTTTGAATTGAGAACAAGAGTATCGCAATTATCGCTGCAATAAGTAACAATACGCTTTCATGCAATAATTCAAGGCCAGGAACAAGTCTGATTCCTTCCACAGCTGATAGTATACTGATAGCAGGGGTGATTACGCCATCGCCGATGAACAAACAGACGCCGATGATTGTGAGGAATGAGGTTGCTGAGACAAGACTTCTATTTTTGAGGAGGGAGACTAATATTTCTTTCAGTACGATAGTCCCTCCTTCACCCTTGGTCCCGAATTTCATCGCGAACCAAACATATTGGACCGTAATTATCAGGAAGAGACTCCAGAAGATGAGTGAAAAAACCCCGAGAATGTTCTTTTCAGAGGGAAGTATAAAAAGGAGGAGCACCCCGATGGTATAGATGGGACTCGTTCCGATGTCACCAAAAACGAGCCCTAAGGATTTTACGACTCGGGAAGAGCCCAAGGTCGATTTCACTATATATAATTTAGGAGAAATATTAAAATTGCTTCTGATTTCATGGCTCTATTTAATTAATGAAATTTAAAAATATTTTCGATAAGAAGCAAATTTTCAGGGAATGAGTTTATTTGTTTTGCCCAATAATTAATGCATTAATAATGAATACTGCTCTTCAATTAATCGCTCTTGGTCTTTTAATTATCACGGGAAATGTCCTTAAACGGGTTTTTATTGTTAAAAAAATCCCCGATATCTTTCTCCTGATCTTTATTGGAATAATAATTGGTCCGGTAGCTGGGTTGATTTCCCCTTCGGATCTTGGAATAGTCGGCCCTATCTTTTCCCTGATGACCTTGGTAATTATTCTTTTTGAGGGGGGGATAAGTTTGAGAGTTCAGGAGATCGTTGGGTCTCTGCATAGAGCAACCCTTCTTTCTTTACTCACTTTTGTTACTACATCTATCCTTTCCGCCGGGATGATTATGGCAGTATTTGGAGAGAATCGGATGACAGCTCTCATTTTTGGCTGCATTATCGGAGGGTTATCCCCGGCAGTAGTCCTTCCCCTCATTCAACAGTTATCAGTAACAGAACGGACACGGACGATCCTGACAATCGAATCTGCATTAGCTGATGTTATATGCATTATCGCTGTTATCAGTCTGCTCAATATCTTTGAATCAGATACGTTTTCTATCGGACAGGCTGTAACAAATCTGGGAGCTTCATTTTTTGTCGCAATCGGTACTGGTCTAATCGGAGGATTATTTTGGGCAGCATTTCGGGATCGCCTGAAAAATATTGAGTCTATTTTCACTATCCCTGCAATGGTCTGCATCCTCTATGGAATTACTGAACTTCTTCTTGGATCAGGTGCAATTTCAGTCCTGGTTTTTGGGATAATGCTTGGAAATCTCAGTTTCCTGGAGCAGTTCACCATAAATGGAATTCAATATTTCCCAAAAAACCAGCTCTCTATAAAAGAGGTCGAGTTATTTAATCAACTGGTTGATCTCCTCAAAACATTCTTCTTCATTTATATCGGTATTTCGCTACAATTTGTATCTCCAGTAATTATCCTCTTCTGTCTTGGATTATTACTTGTTATTTACATCTTCAGAATACCTGTGGTCATGGTTACAATAGGATCACATATTCCCAGATTTGATATGTTAGTTGCATCCGGAATGATCCCGAAAGGCCTTGCATCTGCTGTTTTAGCATCATTGCCGATGCAATACGGCGTAGAGGGAGCTGATATGCTTCAACCGATAGTATTCACTATCATCATTATGAGTATCTTCTCTTCTACCATTATTACCTATATTCTGGAGAAAAAAACCAAAACCCATGTGAGTAATATTGAGGCGGATAATTAAAATGTCCTATCAATCAGAACATTCACCATTAATTATTCAGGTTCCACAATTTGATGGTAATCTCAAATCATTGTACTTGTCGTTAAATTAGAACACATGCTCTTTCAATATAAAAATAAATCTCGATTTGGAAAGACTCTTTTCAATTGGAATGAA
>JAZDKH010000503.1:0-3203 GCA_043803325.1 Methanobacteriota archaeon
TATCTGAGCTTGGGGTTAATCCGTCAAATGATTGAAAAAAAGAGATATGGGGGGCAATAAACGAAGAGAAGACAAATCCGGTGATGACCAGTCCGATAGTATAGGGCATCTTCAGATGCCGCAGGGTCATTGAGGCGATGATGGCGATGAGAAGCAGCGTAATGACCGTGGCTTCATCAGCAATGAGTATATTCTGATTCATACCCTGTGTATCCTTCAGAATCTATTGGAGACTATGGTTTATGAGATATGGGATTTACCGGGAAGGAAGTGAAGTGTATTCAACTCTGAAAGCATAACCTGCCGATTTTTCATCCTCCTCTCTAAATTGATATTGCATGGTGACACTCTTCTCCCCTTTCGGACTCCCGTTCAGGACACAGATCTGCATGTTACACCTCTTCATCAGGTTCAGCCGGTTTTTCGTCAAACATTTTTAGCATCTTCGCTGCTAACGAGCGAAATTTTTCTGCTTTCACGAGGGCGATACCCCGTTTTTCATCACCAAGTACCATCAGGGTGTCTCCCGGATTAATACTGAAGATATCCCTGGCTTCCTTGGGAATAACAATCTGGCCACGCTCTCCGACCTTTACGGTTCCGAAGATGTGTTTCCCTTCCTCACAGTGTTCGTCTTCTAAAAATGACATCGTATCAGATCCCCGAATTCACATTTATCACACTTTTTATACTTGTATGAAATACATGATAATTATATGTATCACCCTTCTATTCATGGATTACTGAAAGGCGTTACCCCTTTCCGGTGCCCCTAATTCCGTCCCGTAAAAGAACTACCCTGTAAAAAAAGGATTATGTATGAGCACTGTTTAGGTATTCAGTAATATTCCTTATTATCTGGAAGAAGATGGCTTTTCCAGGATTAACGTGTAGGAAAACCGGTTCCCAAAGAACTCTTTCTCTACAAATCCCACAAGTCCGGCAATCTCAAGTACGGTACTCCGGGTCTGGAAATGGGGGTCCCGGATGGTCTCCTCAATCAGCAACATACCCCCGGGCTTCATTGCACCAAATATCTCTCGTAATGCCACTTCCCGGTCAGGAATCTCACCAAGCACGGTGATAAGGACGGCCCGGTCGTAATGGGCGTTCTCGAGTGTTCCTTCTCCGATTCCACCCTGAATAAATCGGATGTTCGTGATGGTTTCCTTATCAGCACGTCTCCTGACCTCCTGGAGCATTCCGTCCTGAATATCCATGGCAGTGACGGTTCCACCAGGTCCCGTTATTTTTGCGATCGGAATCGATAACCTGCCCGGACCACAGCCTGCATCCAGAACATTCATCCCTGGATGAATATCCAGGCGTTCTATGGTCTTCCCTGTACGGGGGCTCACTCCTCCGGGAAACGGAGGGTCCAGGAGCCACTTCATCCATACCGGACAGGGGAGTGTATGTCTTCGCGACCCCCATCTCCAGGCAAGGGAGATGATGACAATAAGGATAATCAGAATGGTGATAATGAGGAGCAGGAGGATCATGATCTATACTATTCCTCAGGTATTTGATAATAAATAATTCGATACCCGGATCATTTGAGATAGGTCGCTTTATCGGTGTTGGATGATAGGAGCCAATGATAAAGATAAAATTGGTTGAGCATACGATTGGCGCTCACTCGTATGGAATAAACGGCCTGAATAATGAGTATTTAGGGAGGTGAAATGATAATACATACACTCCTGACTTGGTGACAACCAATTCTTTTATTTTGCCAAATACCCGGTCATTTCCCCTTCCCCGGTCATATATAGCCAATATCCATGATATGGTTTCATCATTCTCTGGTCTGAATTGTTTCCTGAATCCCCGTTCTCGATGATCGGATCATACTTCTGGAGAGATTCATCATAACCAACACAATACTTCCACAGATTTTTAACCGATAAGAAGGTATCCCTGGCTGAAATGGGAATAGTTCCATAATATCCGATACTGTTCCAACCGGATCCGAGTCGTATCGTCGGGGGAACATGTTCAGGGTTGGGGTTAAACTGAACCGGGACACTAGTAGGTACTGCTGCATAAATCCAGAGTCCTTCAAGGGGGCTAATTGGGTCTGCACTTTTCACCGGTGCCCAACCGAAGGTCGAATTATATCTCATCAATGAGTGACCGGAGGTTGGAACGGCGGAAAAAATGCTGGCATTATCAAGCCCGGGTACCAGCCCTTTGGCGGTCGAGACACAGTTCCAGCCCGGTGATAACATGATCTCCCCGGTATTTGGATCAACCCCCTGTCCACTAATGGTGAAATACCCGAAACCATCTGAAATTCCCGTAATGACATTCGGTTCGGTATCCACTCCTCCCTCAAGTTCAATCCATTTCAGAGTATCAGGATCATACGAATAGATCCGAAGGGTGTCTTCCTTAAATCCAGCCTTCAGATAATCTTCCTCCTGATATGTGATACGGAGTAAAAACCGGGATATCTTATCTTCTGGAAGGGTGGAAAAAACACGGTATATGTCTCCGAGTGTCGGAATTTGCAGCGAATAATCATCTGGATTTTCCGGAGTACTGTTTGATGGGATCACCGCAACATGGACTTCATGATTCCCCTGGATACCAGAAGTCAGCTCCATGGACACCCCTGGTCCGGTATGATTGATTATCACCATCTCTCCCGGAGTGAGATTAACTTTTGATATGGCTTCAAATGTAGCCATTGATCGCTTTTTACCGAAAATCGTGAGTTTGTAATTGATGGGGTTATTGTCGTTTGGTTTACAGGAGAAGTACCCCCCTGTTGGATCTCCATAGGCAAAGGCATATGATTTCGGATAATATGTTGAGAAAAATTGTGCAGTCTGTTTATCCTTTGGCCAGTTTATCGTATTTTCCTGGCATTTTTTCGCATCTGCAAATAAACCGACACAGCAGAACGCAGGATCTTCCTGCTTTGGATCAACCAATGCAGAATATTTGCAGGCACTCCAGACCCCGGCGATAGTATTACTTTTCCGGTACACCATGAGAGGGATTTCTTTCTCAGCGAGAGGGCCGAGATCCTCATATCCCCCGGAATAAGTGCAGGAATAGGGATTGGTATTTTTATTATAATTGCCTGATATTGGTTCCAGCCACATGGGGACATTCCACCCGTCAACTAAGCTGATATCATAACTATCCAGGCCATAATTTCCATTAAACGTGATTTCTGCCTTTGTAGCCGGTGG
>JAZDKH010000504.1:0-4161 GCA_043803325.1 Methanobacteriota archaeon
CGCCAAAAAAACTCTCCTGGCGCAGACCAAGGCGGCCTTCATGCATCAGAAACAGGAGCGGAATATATACCTGGGACAATGGCCACCCAAGTTCTGCAGCGATGTCCCGGAGGGTGACCGGTTTTTGCTTGCAGTTTTAAAGACATTTGCATTTTTTCCAATTCGCGTTTCTGACGAATATCTCATCTCTAAAAATAATCAGATACTGCACCAATGATCCCACAATAAAAGCTACAATGCACACCATCATTACTCGGAAGACCAGAACGGGTGATAACGAGCCCTGAATCAGATATGTAACCTTAATATGCAGTATCCCAAAAAACAGAGTTAACCAGACAGCTTTTCGTTGGTACCAAATTACTCCCAGGATGATAATGAGATATAAAAAAAAGTTTGTATAAACAAACGAGTAAGTGTTCAGTGATCTATATTTTCGCCATTTCGTCATTGCTCAGGGTATTTAAATAAACGCCAACCAGAAATGACCACCCATTATGTCAATCAACGACAAAAATAGTTGCTTTTAATTAATGAGGGTAATGAAACTTTCCGCATTGGTATTATTTATATATATATAGTAAAATGGAAATAACATTCGTAGTCCCCGAAATAAAAAAATCGATTTAAGGAAGATACCTGGTCTTATTGTAGACATTATTTATATGCTAACATCGCATGAGGTATATTGAGGTAACCATATGAAGATAGGTGAAAAAAATGTTGGGAAATCTGATCAGATTATTCGGATTCTTTTAGGAATCATCCTGCTTATTGTCTCTGTTATGGGTTATGTTGGAACACCCTGGTCATATCTCCTGGTGATCATAGCTATTATTGCACTCCTAACTGGCATTATTGGGACATGTCCCCTTTATTCACTCCTTGGATTAAATACCAGAAAATAATCAAGTACCCATTTTTTTGAAATCCCACCTCAAACACCCAACAACCCAATTCATCTTACGCTATAAGTCTCCCGTAAAGAATTGGGGCACCTTGAGGATAGACATTGGGGAGGGCAATACTACTGATGATTGGTACAAACACCCTGATATTCTCAAACAGGGAGGACAATAATAACGGTTCAGAACTTTAGAATTCAATATAATTAGGGCACCACCGAATTTTCATAGCCTGAATAATCCATTAATACTATACCTTGTCTGCAAACCCATGTAAAATAGATAATGTGGTAGGCAAAAGAGATTATTAATGCTGGGCTGTAGCAGGAGAGCCGGATTGATGTATCTTTTTCGAACGAATTATCTCAAGGGTGGCATCATCTATTGGAGTTAAATTCAATTGTTTGGCCACAGTATCAAATGCCTTCTCCGCTCTTTTCATATCCTCTTCAGTAACTACCGCGGTTTTACCGGTAAATTGTAACGCTCCTGGAGGGGATACAAATCGATTATCTTTTTTCATGAAGTCACCTCGCTATCTTTTAGAAAACAACATCAATCAGATGCTTAAATTTTTTATTTTAAGTCTTCAGATGTCATGCCTGTATCGATAAGAATCTGCCTGAGGATTTTTGGGTGAAGTATCTCCCCACTATGATAGGGAACAGTAACCCTCACATGATCAGAGTTACGATAAATCTTATGCCTCCCACTTTGACGAACAAGGATATCCCCTTTCTTTTCATGGACGGGTATGAGTTTATCAGCAGTAATGCGAGGTAATTTATCGCTCATACTGCCAATTCAACCATCGTAAGACTTACCTGTTCAAATTGATGTACAGACTCACCACATGCGATCTTATCTTCGACACAAAGACGGATAGCATCCTGAATTCGTCCATACACATCTTCATATGTGTTCCCCTGAGTATAACAACCTTCGAATTCAGGAACAGAGGCATAGTAACCATCTTCATCCTTTTCGATAATGACTGAAAATTTAAAGCGATTCAGTTCTCTCATACCTTTATGATATCTGATTACTTGTCCTTTCCCAAATTTAATTTAGCCACATAAGAATACTGTTCCTTGTTCGTTTCTTTATCCCTTCTCTATAATGTATGAGACCGTTATCGAAACTAGGACCGGAAATCTTTTAGAAAGATACGACTCTTGGCGGAATGTTTTGAACTTTCTTTTCTAGTAATATTAAATCTATAGCGAAAATGACCGCATCAACGGTTGGGTATTATGATGAATAATATCTGGTTACAACAGATTTGGGAGTTTAAAAAGAGAGAAACCATCTGATGTCATCAAATTTTGGGAGATGTGCCGAGGCACACATCCCCCGATTGTATAAGACCGGAGTGACCCGGACCCATACAGAATGTCCCTCACCGCTCTCACAGCATATACAAGGTCATCCTGATAATGGATTAATTTGTATTTACCGGATGAAGGGACGGAGGGAGTCAGAGAGGAGATCTACTATCTCAACCTCTCCGTCTTTCGTCGTTCGGAGTGCCGCGAAGGTGCCCCGGACTACCTCAACATACCGCAGATACATCAGGATCAACCCAATCCCGCTCTATATGGCTATGACCAGAGATATCGCGGTGATGATACTCATGAGATTCATTCATCCTCTCCATAATCTATCGCTTCAGAGATGTTCATCTGCCCGGCGAAAAACGAGCGTTCCCGCTGAGTCAGGGTGATCGTGTCCCTCCCTTTGCTCAGGGATACCATACCAGCTGCGTCGATATCGGTCATTGAAGTAATCTGCCCTCCGCTGAAACTTCGGGAGGAGAGGTATGTTCCTTCTGACCATAACCCGAGGGTTGATATCTCGTCATACCGTGTTTTATTTTCCGGACTTTCAGCGAACAAGCAAGTGAAATCAGGTCTGGTCTTCGCCCTGGTCTGACCACTGAATTCATGGACCCCGACCGGGCCGAGAGACCTGATCTGCGTCTGTGCCTGTATGTCATCTGAAAAATCAAACTCCCGGTTGATTGCGGATCGGTCGCTGGTGAATAATGTCGCTGCATAGGTCTTTTCTCCGGTGAGAGCGGAGGTAATCCAGGCGGTTCCATCCGTTTTTATCGAAGACGAGATCAGATAAGCAGATATCCACCCGACGCCGAGCAGACAGATAATCCCGGCTATCGCTAACACCTTTTGCATTTCCTTCGCCTCGAAAAAAGAAATGAATTGATCTTATACGAGAGCCGAAACGCTGTCAGCCCAGGTTTCAACTGCGGTCAGGATAGCATCAGACTCGTAGCTTGCAACGGTGACCGCATCACGCTTGAACGTGATGGAGTAGTTTTCACCGTTGCTGTGGTGACACTTGACAACACAACTGAAACTATCCCCTGAACTGTCATGGGAAGGAGTCCCGCCCATTGCCGTGTTCAGCGCCGCGGTGGCGATGACAGTCGAGATATCAGTGGAGAAGCCTAAAGACGTGGAGCCTTGATGCTGATCTGCCCGACGGTCTTCGCCAGGGCATCTTCATACACGACCATTCCTGAGTAATACTCAGTTCCCT
This sequence comes from Methanobacteriota archaeon, assembly GCA_043803325.1. Classification (GTDB taxonomy): domain Archaea; phylum Halobacteriota; class Methanomicrobia; order Methanomicrobiales; family Methanospirillaceae; genus Methanospirillum. The sequence continues at coordinate 3,465 of JAZDKH010000504.1, forward strand.
TCACCACACCGGCGATGGTGTGACCGCCAGAGGAGTACGATACACACCCGAGCGGGTTGGTGCTGATGAAGTTGTTCACGAGGGTGACAAAATTCGCCATCGTATCGATCGGAGTGGTGAGCTTCCGCTCTGCACTCTTGGTTACGCTCTTCTGCGTAAAGTCTGCCATATTTTGTTTCCTTGCCGCTACGGTCGCGGCTTCTTAAAAAGAGGAGAAATGTATATGAGTAATCTTAGAGGGGGGTTGCATTGGCTGGAGATTTTGAGAAAGTTCGAGGATTGGGGAGATTTGAGGTTATTATTTTAGTGTGTAACTGATTTTTTATATTCCCAACCCTTGTTTAAAAATAAAATCTAATTGTTTTTTAGAAATGATCTCACCTTATATTACCCTAGGCCAATCTACCTACCTAAAGATCTCAAGAATAGAGCTCCGCCATCGGCGGCTTGATCAATGCTGATATGGGGATTCGAACCCCAGTCGATGGAGTGAGAGTCCAACATGATTGACCGAACTACACTATATCAGCGCATATAATTTTAAGAACAATAGCAGCGAAGATACGTTCCCGAGGACTCGCGTACCTCAGTACAGGTATCCACGTGAGGTGTCTTAACTTCCGGGTTCGGAAAGGGTCCGGGTGTGACACACCTGCTGTGGCCGCTATTGAGAGCCAAGGTCCGGATTTGAACCGGA
>JAZDKH010000505.1:0-4022 GCA_043803325.1 Methanobacteriota archaeon
CTAACTCATCCGTCGTATGACGGATCGTTTTCAGGAAAATCGCTTCCGCATTCTGGTAGACAGCAATTTTGGTAGATGTTGATCCGGGATTTATTGCGATAATTCTGATTTCGTTCATCGTTATTTTACTCTCAGATTTCCTGAATCACGGAGTTTGCTCTTCCGGATTCCATAAGTGAAATAGATGACCAGGCCAATAGCGAGCCAGATCAGAAGCCGCAACCAGGTATCGAGAGGCAGGGCGGCCATCTGGGCCAGGCAGATAAACGCTCCAAGGAGAGGTATCAACGGAACCCAGGGTGTTCTGAACGGCCTGTGAATGTCGGGTCTGGTCCTTCTCAGCACGATAATGGAGATGCAGACAATGGTAAATGCGAGCAGTGTCCCGATCGAAACCAGTTCTCCCAGGATGCTGATGGGAAGGATCCCTGCCAGAATCAACGCAACCGATCCGGTAATCAACGTGCTGACGTATGGTGTCTTGTACTTCGGATGTACTTTTGAGAAAACAGGGGGTAGTAGCCCATCCTTCGCCATCGTAAAAAATATTCGGGGCTGACCCATCAGCATGACCAGTATCACTGAACTCAGACCTGCAATGGCTGCAATTTTAACAATGGGCCGCATCCAGAACATTTTGTCCCCCATGGCGTTTACCCCAACGGCAACCGGGTCGGATACGTTCAGCATGGTATAGCTAACGATCCCAGTGAGGACGATAGCAACCAGAATATACAGAAATGTGGAAATTCCCAGGGAACCCATGATCCCTACCGGCATGTCTTTCTGGGGATTCTTTGCCTCCTGCGCAGCTGTTGAGACAGCATCGAATCCTATGTAGGCAAAAAAGATCACTCCGGCTGCCCTAAGTATCCCCGAAATTCCGAATTCGCCCCATGTCCCGGTATTTTTAGGAATGAAGGGGTGCCAGTTCCCGGTCTGGACAAAAGTAAAACCAACAGCGATAAACAACAGGATGATAGCCACCTTGATGATGACCATTACGTTGTTAAACCCGGCTGATTCTTTGATCCCGATGATCAGTAATAGGGTGATTGCCGCAACGATGAACATTGCCGGAAGGTTGATGATAGCGGTAACGTGCGGGAGCGAATCAACAACGATACCCTGCGATGACAAGGTGGCGGTAAGTTGTTTGGTAATCTCTCTCCATCCCTCTCCGGGAATGTCGACGAGAATACTCCCCGATGCTGCAGTCAGTACGGTTGGTATGTGGATACCGAAATCCTTCAGAAAACTGATCACGTACCCCGACCATCCCACCGAAACAGTGGAAGCGGCAAAGAGGTACTCCAGGATCAGGTCCCAGCCGATGATCCAGGCAAGAAACTCTCCCAGAGTGGCATAGGAATATGTATATGCACTTCCTGCAATCGGGATCATGGAGGCAAATTCGGCATAACATAGTCCCGCAAACGCACAAGCCAGACCCGAGATGATAAACGAGATGACGATTGCCGGGCCTGCGTACTGAGCTGCTGCTTGGCCCGTCAGCACGAAGATTCCTGCACCGATTATGGCGCCGATCCCCAATGTGGTCAGGTTAGTGGCAGACAAAGCTCTCTTGAGTCCGTGTTTGGAATCTGTGGATTCCTGCATCAAGGCTTGCAGAGGTTTTGTTTCGAAGAGTCTGTTTGCCATATAGAGCGGTTTTATCCCGCCCACACGCACGTATCCCTTAATGGGGTGGGGTTGGGAATGTTATTATTGCGCTGCAGCGGCCATAATGATGCTGGCCTGCTTCGCCTCCTCAGTATCTGACCTGGAGGTCAGTACGATAGGAGCCGCAGCTCCCAGTACATTCGCTGCCAGTGTAGCGTTGCAGGAAAAACCATAGGCTTTGTAGAGGATATTACCTGCTTCAATATCGGGGACAACAAGAAGGTCGGCATCTCCGGCCACATCGCTGACAATCCCTTTGTGGTGGGCACTCTCCTTGCTTATTGCATTGTCATATGCCAGAGGGCCGTCGATGATGCAGTTTTTGATCTGTTTCCGCTGGCCCATTTTAGCAATGATGGCAGCATCCAGAGTGGCGGGCATCGATTCATTCACCATCTCCACTGCGCACAGTATGGCTACCTTGGGATTGGAGATCCCCAGCCGGTTCATAAAATCAACTGCATTGTTGATAATTGCAACCTTGGTCTTCAAATCCGGGGCAATGATCATCGCTGCATCGGTGAGACCGATCAGCTTATGATAGGTAGGAAGTTCAAAAAGTGTAAAATGCGACAATACATCACTCTTTCGTAACCCGTATTCCTTGTCCAAAACAGCACGAAGCAACACAGCTGTTGGAACATTTCCCTTCATCAGGATATCCCCTTTGTGATCGTGTACCATCTGAACAGCTAGTTTTACTGCCTGTTTGTCATTCTCTTCTTCCACGATAGTCATCCCGGAAATATTCAGTTTCAGTTTGTCGACAATAGCACGGATCTTAGACCCGGAGCCAACCAGGAATACTTCCACAATCCCTTTATTTGCAACCGCAGTCACTGCTTCCAGGGAGTGGTCATCCTGAGCGACAGCCAATACCAGTTTTTTCTTTATTGTTGAGCGTTTTGCAAGTTCTTCGAGTTCAGATAGTTTAGTCAGCACCTTCGCCGGTGCGTCTTCAGCGTGATTCATTTGCTTTTCCTCCAGGAGTTTATATTGTTATTAGGCTAACAAAACTACGGCAAATTTGCAAGATGAACAAACAGTCAGGTAAAAATTCAATCAAAAAAATCTCTATTTTTGAAAACTCAAACCAATTAAAACCTTATGGAGTTACCTTTCGCCGAATCTTACAAAATCAAGGTGGTTGAATCGATCGTCCGGAGCACAAGGGAAGAGCGTGTGAACTGGATCCGTGATGCCAATTACAACCTCTTTCAATTAAAGAGTGACCAGATCTTCATCGACCTGCTAACCGATTCGGGAACTGGTGCCATGAGCGACAGGCAGTGGGGGGAGATCATGACCGGGGACGAAAGTTATGCAGGGGCATCATCCTACTACAAGCTCAAGGATGCCATCACTGACCTTACCGGGTTTCCCCTTTTCCTGCCTACCCATCAGGGAAGGGCAGCCGAAAACGTCCTTTTTTCTGCGCTGATAAAGGAGGGGGATATTATTCCCGGGAATTCTCATTTTGACACAACCAAGGGACATATTGAATTCCGACGGGCATCAGCCATCGATTGTACCATTGATGAAGCTTTTGATACAACTGCAAGCCATCTGTTTAAGGGGAATGCCGACATTGGAAAGCTAGAGGAAGTTCTGAAAAATTCAGGAGATAAAGTCCCATTCATTATCCTGACCCTTACCAATAATTCTGCCGGTGGACAGCCAGTATCCCTCGAGAATATGCGAGAAGTCAGAAAACTGGCTGACAAATTCAATAAACCGGTGCTCTTTGATTCGGCCAGATTTGCCGAAAACGCCTACTTTATTAAACTCAGGGAACCGGCTTACAGGGATAAAAGCATCAGGGAAATTGCGAAAGAGACCTTTTCCAATGCCGACATGATGACCATGAGCAGTAAGAAAGACGCCATTGTGAACATGGGCGGTTTTATCGCCATGCACGATCCGGAACTCTTCCGCCAATGCAGCGTGTACAACATCATGTTTGAAGGATATATCACCTATGGCGGCATGTCGGGCCGCGACATGAATGCCCTCGCCCAAGGATTGTACGAAGGGACCGATTTTAATTACCTGGAGACCCGCATTAAACAGGTAGAGTACCTTGGGAACCGGTTGCTTGAATACAACATTCCGTTGCAGACACCAATCGGAGGACACGCTATTTTTATCGATGCCAAACGGTTCCTTCCACACATCCCAAAAGAGGAGTTCCCTGCACAGACACTCGCAATCCAGCTCTATCTTGAAGCAGGGGTTCGCGCAGTTGAGATCGGGACCCTGCTGGCCGATCGGGACCCTGTAACCCGCGAGAACAGGTATCCGGCTCTTGACATGGTGAGACTTGCTATTCCACGGCGGGT
>JAZDKH010000506.1:0-4101 GCA_043803325.1 Methanobacteriota archaeon
TCCTGCCGGAGCTCATATGTGGGTGGCAAAAAATACCGATGAAGTAATTCCCGATGCCTATGATCCTTTAAAAAAGCATCGTCCAACCATGCTTACTACCGACCTCTCGTTGCGTTTCGACCCGGCCTATGCGAAAATTTCACGACGGTTTTATGAGCATCCGCTTGAATTTGCCGATGCCTTTGCCCGTGCATGGTTTAAATTAACGCACCGGGATATGGGCCCGAGAGCGCGTTATTTAGGCCCTGAAGTGCCTTCAGAAGAACTGATCTGGCAAGACCCGATTCCCACCGTGAACCATACATTGATCGATGAGAAAGATATCTTAGAATTAAAAGCTAAACTATTGGCTTCCGGATTGACTGTATCTCAATTGGTATCTACAGCATGGGCTTCAGCTTCCACGTTCCGGGGCTCTGATAAGCGCGGAGGTGCCAATGGGGCACGCATTCGTTTGGCCCCGCAAAAAGATTGGGAGGTAAATAACCCTGCTCAGTTAAGCAAGGTATTGAAAACGTTGGAAGGTATCCAGGAAGATTTCAACGGTTCTCAATCAACCGGTAAACGAGTTTCGCTAGCTGACCTCACTGTATTGGCAGGTTGTGCAGGTGTTGAAAAAGCAGCTAAAGATGCTGGTTTTGATATTCCTGTACCTTTTATTCCCGGACGCATGGATGCATCGCAGGAACAAACCGATGTTGAAGCGTTTCAGGTAATGGAACCGGTAGCCGATGGTTTCCGCAATTACTTAAAAAAGAAATTTGCCGTATCAGCAGAAGATTTATTGGTGGATAAAGCTCAGTTGCTAACCTTGACAGCGCCTGAAATGACTGTTCTTGTGGGTGGAATGCGCGTGTTGAACACCAACTATAATAACTCCAAACACGGTGTCTTTACAGATCGCCCTGAAATGCTAACAAATGACTTCTTCGTCAACCTTCTTGATATGAATATTGCATGGGCGCCAAATTCTGACACGAAGGAGTGCTTTGATGGACGTGACCATAGATCAGGGAAGGTGAAATGGACAGGAACAAGGGCAGACCTGATCTTTGGCTCTGCCTCTGAACTCAGGGCTCTGGCTGAGGTATATGCCAGTTTTGATGCAAAAGAGAAGTTTGTTAAAGATTTTGTAGCTGCCTGGAACAAAGTTATGGACCTTGACCGGTTTGATTTAGCGTGACTGCCAAAGACCGTATGGAAGGCAAGGAAGAAGGGGTGGAGTGCAAAGATTGGTTCTTCTGCACAAAGAAAATCTCTGCAGACACGGTGATGAACGCGTTGAAAAAATAGGGGAAGAGGTTCGGTTCATTGAAATGAATCGAACCATTCATTCGATTTCATCAACGCAGGCAGAAAACCGTCGGCAAGATTGTATGTATTCCCCGTATTGACAGTATCCACATTGCCTCCAAGTTCAAGCATCCGGGTATAAGCCTTCTCACCAATGGCGAAAGGTACAACCTCGTCAGCCATCGAATAAACCAGGATGGTAGGAGATTTCGGACTCCAGTCGAAAACCTGGTTGGTTTCCAGGGCGGCATTGAAAGGGTTCGTTCCGGTTGCAACTTCATCAAGAAATTGTGCCTGGAAAATATTGGCCGGAGGGTTGTTCAGGGACTGGATGACCATTGCTTCAGGGTGGTTAAAATCAAGCAGGGCAGGTGCAAGGCTGTCATATGGGGGAACGTAAAGTCCTTTTTTGTCAGGCGAGATGGTATATATCCAGTCAAAGGTATTAGCCATCAGGGATGTCACTGCTGAAGAGACCGTGTTGGGTGTGGTCACATGATGATTAAATAACATGCTTAAATCAAGGGGAGCTGCCATGATCGCGGAGGCTGTGATGGGAAACTCAGTAGCATTCTCTTCTTCTAAAAGCCGTTGCAACGAAGCAGTGACATGGCCTCCCTGGGAATAACCCACCAGGAACAGTTTGTCGTTCAGCAGGATCCCCTGATCAGCACAAAATTCCCGGGCAGCGCGGAGCATATCCCGGGTGGCTGTGGCTTCGGTCTGCGTGTGAAAATAAGGATGAAGGGTGGTCCCCTCTTTTCCCAGGCCAATGTAATCGGCCATTACTACTACATACCCTTTGGCAGCAACCTCCATCAGCCACGCCTGGGCCTCGGGGCAACTGTCCAGGTAAGAAGGGGCCACATGCCGGTCGAAGATGGTGCCGTGCTGGGCCGATAAGAGCGGGAATGGTCCGTTTCCGGTTGGGGGGACCATAAGGATACCTGATGCAGTCAGCATCGATCCGTCGACACCGGGAGTCTGGTAGGTGATATCAAAGACCCTTGGATCTTTTGAAGCCGGGCTTTGACAATCAGTTATGACAACTGAAATAACTACGCAACTGATCAGGAAGGCTAGATACTTTTTCATAATTCGCAAAATTGGTTGACACTTGTTTGTTAATATTAAAAATCAGTTTCGGGTGAGTTCCTCCCGGATCTTTTTCCGGATCAGCAGGGCGGAGCTGTCCACCACACCTTTCCGGGAGGGGATAAATAGATCCCGGTAACGACTTTTAACGAGGTCGAATTTCATTTTCCCGGGAGTCCCTGAGATATCTATGGAAATGCGTAAAGGTGACAACAAAGACACATGGTAGTTGAAGCTCAGATCGAAATTTTGCACTCCTCCCACCGCAACTTTGTATGCATCGGCCTGTAACAGGAAAGGAAACACTTCGACTGTGCCGTCACTAAATAAGATCTCCGCAGAAATCTCATCGATAAGGTTCCGTTGTTTATTTTTGAAATAGAGCATCCTGGCGATCTTCTCAAAATTTTCACTGTCGAGTATGACCAGGCTGTCGGCTTGCATGGATGCAGCTCCCTGTAAGGTATTCAGAATGATCCAAAGGTTGGTATCGAGTTTTGCTTCGGCCGCCATCCTGAAGTTGACGTTGCCTTCAAGCGAATTCAACATGGGAAGCAAGGTGTCAAGCGACGGAGTCATGTCGGTGAGTATCCCCAAGTCAATGTCGGTGATGTCAAGGTCAAGCCCTATATAAATATCATCCCGGGTCGGAGCCCGGTATAGCAGTGAGGTTCTAAAGGTGGCTCCCTGGTTTGACATCGACATTTCGTTCAGATCCACCGACTGGTCTTTGATCTCAATCCGGCCCCTGATGGAATCAATTACCAGTTCATCGAAAAGGACCTTGCGAATCCTAACTTCAAAGGTAAGGTCAAGATCTGCCGGTACAATAAAGGAGGAAAAGGAGGTTGATTTACTCCGGTTCTCTTCTGTCGATTCTACTTTCGGCACTGAATCAACCGACAGAACCATGAACTGTTTCTGTATTTTCCCTCTCTGTTCTTTGGCATACCGGTTCCCCTGGTTTATAGCCTCAGCTAATTCATTCAGGTCAATCAGATCCGATTCGAGGTAAAGAGTGGCCAAAAGTTTATTGGCGTGGTTTCCCGATAATGAGGGCAGATGGACCTTACCCGAAAGAACAAGGTCAGATTTCCCTACCCGGGCGGAAACGTTCTCAAGGAAAAATTCTCCGGGGCTGAATCTCAGCAGTGCACGATCGAACCGCACGGGCAACGGGAAGAGGGGAGTAAAGGCGACAAGGCGGGAAAACCCGATGCTTCCTCTGGTGACCCACTCATCTTTTCCGGCTTTCCCCGGTTGGGCGGTCAGGTCAATTGCTGCCTGATCCAACCGCACAATGGAGGTCAATGCTGCTGCCATCAGAGTGTCGATTGAAAGCGATCCGTGAATGATACCAAGCGCAGGATCTGCTGTGGACGGGGCTATACGGAGGTTTGCTTCCACCTTCCCGGTTTTCAGCATCAGTGAATCACCCAATTTTGCGACAAAATTCCGAATGCCTCCATGGGCATCTACCGGAGCCACTATCGATGTATCTTTCGGTTCAGTGGAGGTGAAACTGAGATCGAACTGATCAAGAGAAACATCCACCTTTTCCTGAGCATGGAGCTGCATTCCGTTCATTGTCACCAGGCCATGGAGTAAATTCAAGTTATCCGGGAGGGTGTTGTCTGCGTTTTCCGTTCCCATGCGCAGATGTGCATGATTCATCACAAACATAAAAGTGTCTTTCCTGCTCTCCAGTTTCAC
>JAZDKH010000507.1:0-3594 GCA_043803325.1 Methanobacteriota archaeon
AGTTTCTTCCGAAACCTTTTGATCTGATCATAATTCCGGCCGGCATTCTGTTCAACGGTCTCATGGACATAGATCTTCACTGGTCTGCCAAGATCGATCTCTACAGCTGCATCTGCAGGGATAACCTGGATAATTCGTTTCCCGACCCCGGTGGTGTCAGCCTTCAGAATATCCGCGATCTCTTGCCAGGATCTGACCTTTGAGGCAGCACCAAGGGTGGTGATCACTTCCTGCACAAATGAATACTCTTCGTAGATTTTCTCTACTATCTCCCCAAATCGTGTTATCTGCTTTTCAAACTTCTTTGATGCCTCTACCTGTTGATGACGGATACGTTCTTCTCGGGTCGACTTCGGCCTGGTTTCTTTGATCTCTCTGACTTTTTTCGGATAGTAGACGACCAATGCATCACTAAATGAAGAGAACGGTCCCTGAAGCACGGGATCTGCTGTAAGCACCGGGTGACATCCGGATTTGGTGATAACCGCAGTAGGATTCTCTGCTGCTTCTTTCAATAGAGCGTGTATTGCATCATACACAACACCAGCGTCAGCATCAGCTGCCAGGGTATCTTTTGGAATGCCGGTGACCCGGCAGATCTGCTCTGCATACATCCCGCCGAGAAATGACCCGATGGCAAGAGCACGGACGATGTCCCGTTCATCAGCATTGAGGTGAGCTGCAAACTCTTCGCGGGTCTGCAGGCTCACATCAGTCGGTGCCCAGGTATATATCCGACCTGGGAGTACCTCCCGGTCCTTGAACTTCTGCCTCGTTAATGGTTGAATTATGGAGTACTCTTGATTACAAAGGATGATATTGCCGACATCAAAGACCTCGATGATCAGATGATACACCTGGTCAGATTTCTGAACATCTAAGATGATTGTTCGTTGCAATCCGCGCTGCCTGATATCAAGAACCCGCCCGCCTGCCAGATACTTACGCAGGAGCATGGCAAAAGCCGGAGGAATCTGCGGAAAGTCCGGGACTTCTGGGACGAGGTGAACCCGGCGACCTGGTTCTATTAAGAGCGTTCGCTTCTCTCTTTCTTTGCTATTCAGCCGGATAGCCGCAATCCGGTCTTCTCCCTGATAGACCTTATGAATCCACAGTGGCAGTTGCCTCTGAAGTTCTGCGGTCACGGCAACGAGATCAACGCCACTCATACCCTGCTGGGTTGCCATATTAGATACCAAATAATTAGAGCGTCAGGCCATATGTATTCAGTTGAATACCTGGGTGTCAGCACAAATCTATACCAAATTACATATGGGCTTAAGACTAAAAAAGTAAGACAAGTGGTACCCCAATGACGGAAGAATCGATTCAGACTGCTCCGGAAACTGAATATACCGCGCCTATTTCAGTCCCAGAAAAGGACGACTATACTGGGCGTATTATCCGGACTATCATCGCCGTCCTTGCAGGGTTTCTCGCAGGACTAATCTGCTTTCTTACTGAAGGAGCGGCAGTACAGTCAGGCGGGTCTGGGTCGGTGTTATTTCCGATCCTCGTCCTCATAGCGGCAATAATTATACAGAAGCATGTATTCATGCTCTTGCGACTCAATCCCTCTCTCCTCGAGAAGAAAGACTGGTTTTATCAGGGATTTATGACATTCTCGTTCTGGTTTGTAACCTGGACGATCCTTCTTACCGGCTCAGCCGTGCATGCAGTCTGATCATATATGCGGATAGCAGTAGTTCATAACGATCGGTGCCACTCACGAAAATGTGGTACTGAGTGTATCCTGTACTGTCCCAGGGTTAGAACAGGTGATGAGACGGTCAGTCTTGGTGAAGATGGCAAGGCTATCATTTCTGAAGAACTCTGTGTCGGGTGTGGTATCTGTGTCAAGAAGTGCCCGTTCGATGCGATCGATATCATCACTCTTCCAGAAGAACTCGAGTATCCTACTCATCGGTACGGGCCGAACAGTTTTGTTCTATACGGGATGCCTGCTCCGATGTTAGGAAAGGTTACTGGTGTTCTCGGAGCTAATGGTATCGGAAAGTCTACCTCAGTGAAGATCCTCTCCGGTCAGCTCACCCCGAATCTTGGTATCTTTGATGGGGAATCGAAGTGGGAGACTATCCTGAAGAAGTATACCGGGACAGAACTCTTTGAGTACCTTCAACTCCTCTCTAAAGGAGGAGTGAAAGTCTCGGTAAAGCCCCAGTATATCGATGTCATTCCTAAGGTCTTCACCGGTTTAGTTCGGGACCTTCTCAAGACGACAGACGAACGTGGTGTTCTATCTCAATATATCGAACAACTCTCCCTTACCGGTATTCTTGATCAGGAGATAAGATACCTATCTGGTGGTGAACTTCAGCGGGTGGCACTCACGGCAGCCCTGGCGCGAGAGGCTGATTTCTACTTCCTTGATGAGATCACTCCGTTCCTTGATATTCATCAGCGTATGGCAGCGGCAAATGTCATCAGAGAACTGGCTGAGCAGAAACCGATAATTCTGATTGAGCATGACATTGCGATTCTGGATATGCTCGCCGATACCGTTCATATTGCATATGGAAAGCCTGCTGTCTTTGGTATCATCACCCGACCTAAAGGAGTCAGAATCGGCATCAACCAGTATCTCGAAGGCTTCCTGACAGAAGAGAATGTCAGAATCAGGGATTATCCGGTCTCATTTGAGATCAGGCTCCATGATGAAGGTGCTAAAAAATCTCCTCTCATGACGATACCGGCGATGAGCAGGAAATTTGACCGGTTCTCCCTGCAGGTGAACGGAGGGGATATCAAAGCAGGTGAAGTTATCGGAGTAGTCGGTGCAAACGGGATCGGAAAAACCACCTTTGCACAACTTCTAGCCGGAGTTGAAAGACCAGATACCGGAGAGATGGGAGAAACTGTAAGGGTCTCATACAAACCTCAATACGTGAAGGCTGATTCGACTGATACCGTCGAGTTTACTCTCAGGCAGATCACGCGGTTATTTGATTCATCCCGGTATCAGCATGACATCATCGAACCACTCTCCCTCAGTACCATACTACAGTCACCCCTCAATACCCTTTCAGGTGGTGAACTCCAGCGTGTTTCTATCGCAGTATGTCTCTCCCGTGAAGCAGATCTCTATATCCTCGATGAACCGAGTGCTCATCTTGATGTAGAGCAACGGATGAAACTGACAAAAATATTCAGACAGCAGGTTGATGGGAAGGATGCCGCTGTTCTGGTCATTGATCATGATATCTATCTGATCGATATCATCAGTGAACGGTTGTTAGTATTTGAAGGGATACCAGGAGTAGAAGGGTATGCAACCGGTCCGTTTGATATGAGGGAAGGGATGAACCGATTCCTCAGCCAGCTCAAGGTGAGTTTCAGACGAGATAAGAGTGGACGTCCCAGGATTAATAAGCCGGGATCGTTCCTTGATCGTGATCAGAAAGTGAAAGGAGAATACTACTATCAGGATCCTGAAGAGTGATCTACTTATGAAACACTTTTGGTGTTTCATAATCACCCATCGGGGATAAGGTATTTTTTTTAATACAATAATTTTTTTTATATGGTGTTCTGCGAGATGTTTTAGACGTGTCTTTCGATTAATGGATTTTTTTC
>JAZDKH010000508.1:0-2438 GCA_043803325.1 Methanobacteriota archaeon
TCCTTTGACCTTATTTTTTATTACCCCTGATATCCCGTCATATAATTGAATACCTCGACGCCCGACCAATAAATATCGTACTATTTGATGATAACCTGATATCCATAATTGGTCCGGATGAAGGCATGAGATCATAGATGAGGAGCTTTTCGTGCCTACTGATCGGGACGGTTACTCCATCCCAGACCAGGTTGACAAACCCTGATTTATCAGGATCCAAAGCGATCCCTAAAGTTGATTGATAATTCAGATAATTCGGGATGGCTATCGAGATGGGACCATCTGAATTCAGGACGTTTCCATTCACTTTTACAGACATATTCATTGGGGAATAATCGAAGGAATCACCTCTGATAGTAATGTTTCCACTCCGTACATCGGATAGGAATGTCGTCATAACGCGATCATTCGCCCGGAACTGATACAGCGTTCTGTTCAGAGTGATATCCCCGACACTCCCGGTTACGAACCAACTCTGATACCCTCCAGCTTCAATGGTTCCAACCCGGGATGAATACAGGGAAACCTCGTGAAAAGTGTCGTTTATTCGCTTTATATTTCCGAAATTGATATCAGAAATTGAATTTTTATCATACACAGAGAAAGGTACAGATGTATTTACCATCTCCGGGTTCGTTGGGTTGGTTATCTTCCAGGAAGAATCCGGGGCGTTCTCCCGAATTCGATAGATTCCTCCAACCGTGGAAAGACTGAAGAGATAATTACCCTCAGGATCAGTATGCGTATGCTGCCTGATCTGCCAGCCAGTATCTGTCTGCTCATCAAGGAATATTTCCCAACCAGAAAGGTTTGGTTCTCCTGCATCGGAAAATCCATCTCCATTTGTGTCATCCCATACATTTCCGGATATATTTTTTTGCTCAGTGACTAATACCAGGGAGTTGTGAGTAAACACCTGCCTGCATTGATTCTCTACCACGAGGCTGACATAATACGATCCCTTATTTGAATAATGATGAGTACAATTTTTTTTGCCCGGATCTGTAGTATAATACGACTCACCATCGCCGAAGATCCATCGCCAGGATCTTATCGCTTCATCCGATGTCGAATTATCCTTAAACTGAATAAGCGATGAAGAGATACCTGATTCATATAAATAAATGATATTGGGAGCAATCACTTGGCAGTTAGGATCAAGAATCACTATTGTTGAATTTAACGCTCCACAATCATTTTTCAGAGTATAATTCACCGAATATTTTTTTTGGAGAACCTGCGTAGATGTGACTAGGGTTTATTTCTGTCGAGGTATTTCCATCACCAAAATCCCATAACCTGTACGAAATGAAAGAGTTATCCGTGTTTGATGAATCCAGACAGGTTATGCTGAATGGATCATACTCATTAATCCTGAGCGAAAAAGATGGAACAGGTTTAGAACATACGATGGGAGTGGGCAATATTGTGGTCACTGTCTCCGGATTACTCACCTGGGCCAGGTTGAAAGGCGAATCCGCAGTTGAAATCGGTATGACTGTAGAGTTATTACTGTACGAAGAGGTATACCCAGGGGATGGATTCGTGAGAATATATCCTACGAAAATCAATCCACATCCGATAAAGAGAAGAAATGCTACCCCGGATACAGAAAAAATATTGTCGAGAATATGTCTGGTAAAAAAAAGCAGAACATACCCAAATAGAGCAATGATACCTGCTATCGCGTAAAACTGACGGAGCATCGGATCAAACTCATATGATTTAAATGGATTAATAAGAAAAAGGGAGAAAAAGAAGAGGAGCATCACAAATACTATTATCTTCAAAGGATTCCGATCAATATCCTGGAGAGATGGAAGAAAATGACCGAGTCCCACCCGAATACTTCGGAGAAATGATTTTTTATTGGGTATTTTTGCACGATTTGACCGTTGATTTCGGATATAAATCGCATTTCCCGGTGAAAGGGTAACAGCAATTTTAAAACATTCATCTGCATCCTGATACGAATGGGTTTTAACAAAGGTTACGCCAAGGGCATTCCAGGCTTTGTGGTTCTGATCGTCTTCCTTCGTTGCCTGTAAAAATAATTTAATTGCAGTATAGTATTCTTTCTTATTAAAGGCCTGGATTCCTTCGTCAAAGAGACTCATAATTATATATTTATCTGTTCCTACAATATATCCCCGGTTATCGCACCAGCAAATAATCTATCCTGACACTTCCGCGGTCACCCAAAGGGTCAGGCTAACCTAATAAGAACCATCTGTAGGGAAGATCAATGAGTCAGCCCCACCATCACCGAAGGTCCAGAACCGTAAGTCCGGTTGGGGGGTTGAGGTATCTATTCCGGATCTGATGAATCTCTCCAGAATTTCAGGGGTAAAGGATACTGGATGACTTACCAGTTCCACAATTCATACCCGGGATAGGGGTGGGGTCTGGGCCATGGTAGTCGGCACCGTTGGAGGAAC
>JAZDKH010000509.1:0-3469 GCA_043803325.1 Methanobacteriota archaeon
ACCTGAGTAGTATGATGTTAACTTTAATCCGGGTGAAATCAAAAAGTAGCTCGGTATCCATATCTTTGCCCCGAAGATCTTCTATGTCGGTAGAATGGCATATCAGAAAGAGTCAGATCTCCTCGTCAAAGATCCTTCACGAGTGAAAGAAGGTCCAATAAATTATTTTATCCGAAAATATCACTAATGTCTTATCATCGATAATATGGGATATTTTTTTGGTCCATTACATATTATGAATTAAAAGATGCAAACAATGAAATTATTTATTATGGTAAATAATTTGACCTTGAGGAACAAGAATCGGATAATATGGAAAATCAATATATCCATATATATTTGAGATATATGTTAATTGTTGAGTTTCCATACTTATTTTATGAAATAGAATGTCCACATGTAAAGTTATACGGATCACCTAAATCATGGATAGTTAAAACCAAATGGTTATGAATACCAAACTTAAATGTGATAATATAACTCAGTGAGAATCTATCTCACATCTCAATATTTCTCCGAAATATCAGTTGAAAGGCAGAATTACCGATGGAAATATTACAACCAGAATCTACTCAAGGTTATTTTCAATCCAGTTAGAAAAGAACAGGATAACACGATTGGGCTAATATGGGAAGAAAAATGTGGGGAAAACTATCGGTTCGAAAAAAAATCCTATTTCTACTTCTGCTCATCACTGTACTGGTCATTGGAAATAGTTTATTCATTTACTCAAGTTTCTTTATTATCAAGATCAACGGCCCGGTTTATACTGATATAATTTCAGGTAAAGATCTCATTGCTGATATCCTTCCTCCTCCAGAATATATCATTGAACCATTTCAGATATCACTAAATATGCTTGAGGAACGAGATCCACAAGACATTAACAGATCAATATTATTACTCAACAACCTCGAGGCTACCTATCTCTCCAGACATGAGTACTGGGCCCGCGTTCTTCCACCAGGTCAGATCAGGGAAAAGATGATCAACCAATCCTTCAAATCAGCCATGGATTTCTGGAGAGATGTGAATACAGCATTAATTCCAGAGATGACATCTGGTGATTATACTGGTGCAAAAAAAACAGTTTATCAATCGATGAAGGCTCATTATGAGCAACACCGTGCTGTTATCGATGAAATCGTGCTCTTAGCAGAAAACCAAAATCGACAAAATGAAGAGATGGCAGAAAAGAAGGAACAGCTCTTCTATTTCGGGATGATGTGTATTACACTTCTGTTGTTAATAACGCTTATCGCCGTTGGGGTAATTTCACTCCATCTGCTTCGACCACTCAAAACGACCACTATTATGATCCAAGAGATGAGCCAGGGACATCTTTCCATGCGTTTGAATATCAATCGATCAGATGAGATTGGTCAGATGGCTAAGGCAATGGATAACTTAGCCGACTATCTCCAAAATACATTCGTAGAATTTTCCCGGATAGCCAAGGGAGATCTGAGGGGTTCATTCAAGGCAAAAGATGAAAATGACGAGATAGCTCCTGCATTCAACCATCTGATAAATGAAATTAATAACATAATGGTTGAGGTGAGGTTTCTCATCACCCAGGCTGAAGAGGGCAAACTTGGGAATCGTGGTGATCCTTCTCAATTTGAAGGAATATACCAGGATATTGTTAAAGGAATAAACAATATGCTTGATGCAATCATGATTCCTCTCAATGAGGCATTGCGGGTGGCTGATGAATTTTCGTATGCCCGATTTTCAACCAGGTTTGACGATGATGTCCTGGTTAAAGGCGATCTCATCGCCCTCAAGGAAGGTCTGAATACCATTGGAGAGGAACTCTCGACAGTCAGGTATAAACTTTCTCTAATGAGCAGTATTACCAGACATGATATATTTAATCAGATTACAGTGGTAAAATCAGGTCTTGATCTCATTGAAGAGGATTATTCTCCAAATAATCCAAATTACCAGGTGTTATCATTGATTCGGACCGCAATCATCAATATCAAAGAGCAGATCGGATTTACCGCGATATATGAAAAAATGGGAGTGCAGCAACCGGTTTGGCACCAGGTCTCTGCAATAGTGACCAAAACCCGGAATAGTCTAAATGCAGGATCCGTGAATATCCTTGATGTCACGAGAGATCTGGAGATTTATGCAGACCCAATGTTTGAGCTGGTGATCTATAATCTTGTAGATAATGCCTTACGTCATGGAAGATCCCTCACTCAGATCTGTTTCTCGTTTGAGATAATAGGTGATGAAGGGATCCTCATCATGAATGATAATGGCATTGGAATCTCACAAGAAGATAAGAACAGGATTTTTCAGAAAGGATTTGGAAAAAATACCGGCCTTGGCTTATTTTTGATCCGGGAGATACTTACTTTCACTCAAATTACTATAATTGAAACCGGGATGGTAGGTGTAGGAGCCAGATTTGAAATTAGAATCCCTTCTGGAAAATGGCGGATTCATCAGGGGCTATAACCTGCATGATAAATAGAAAAAACTAATTTATCAATCCAATATCCTGATTTTCATACATCTTCCGGTTTTATAAATTCTAGTGCAAAACAAATATCAGCCACAAGATCCTGCAGTAATTGGATCTCCTGTTTATTGAAAAAATTTACCTCACTCGAATAATACCGCATTGCACCAATAACTTTTCCACTGCAATTGAGAGGAATACTAGCAGATGAACGATATCTTCTTTGAGCTGCTTTCTCACGATACCGTACCATAAGAGGATCAGAGGCAATATCGTTGCTAATAATAGTGCGGCATTCCCGTATCGCCGCTCCGGTGAGTCCCATCCCTTGAGGAACATTATCTATAGATATCGAGAGGTTGTTCAAATATCCGTCTTCATATCCACAGGCTGCAATCGGGTTTACTGTATGTGTTTGCGGATCAACAATCCCAATCCATGCCATAAGAAATTTTCCTTCTTCGACCGCTATTCTACAGGCTTCATTAAGAAGTGCCTGACGGTCTCGAATATGAATGACTGCCCGATTTGTGCTAGATAATACAGAATATAACCTGTTTAAGTGAATAATGGTGTCATGAGATCGGTTTCTTTCTACAGCACGTTCGATATTATGCATCAGCTCCGCAAATAATGGTTTAAGATTACCACCTTTTTGAATGTAATGATCTGCCCCGCTGTTCAGGGCTTCGATTACAACCTCCTCTCTTCCTTTTCCAGTAAAAATAATAAATGGGAGAAGGGGGTATTCTGCACGAACGATTTTTAGAAAGGTAATTCCATCCATAACAGGCATTTCGTAATCAGAGATGATAACGTCATATTTGGTTGTCCGAAGCTTCGCAAGGGCCTCAAAAGCGGATTCAATAGTATCTACGCAAATCTTATCTGATTTTTCGAGAAACCGCTTTCCAATATCGAGAAGTAGGGGTTCGTCGTCAACGTATAAAGCTTGAATCATATTAGATATTTTCTACATATAAGGAGGTTGAT
>JAZDKH010000510.1:0-2620 GCA_043803325.1 Methanobacteriota archaeon
CACGCCAAATCGATGATGATGAAGGAAATGTCATATCTGTGCAGATATCACCCGGTACTGTCACAGTTAGTGGTGGAGGGGAGCAGGGGATTGACTTGTCACTCGTCCCTGGATGGAATTTTATTGGGATACCGATGACCTTACAATCAGGGGCAGAAACTGCGGAAATTTTTAAGGATGTTCCCAGTGCAGGGCATTCCATCTTTGCCTATGATCCGGTGTCAGGTTGGAAGACCATCAGTCGGACTGAGATACTTACTCCAATGAATGCCTATTGGATCTATACTGAACAACAGATGATCATCAAGCTCAATGTCCAGGGCAGACCGACGGTCCCAAAACAACTGAGTGCGGGATGGAATATTATTGGCATACCGGGAACAACTCAGGTTCCTGCTGCAGAGGCACTTACGAGTATATCTGAATGGACCTATGTTATCGGGTTTGATGCTTCACTCCAGCAGTACCTCCAGCCTATCATCAAAGGAGGCTCCGGACAGAATTCAGATCAGACTCTTCTCATTCCAGGAGCAGGGTACTGGATCTATCTCTCCGGACCTGGTCAGCTCATCCCTTGATCCGGGCCACACCCATTTTATTTTCCTGGATCATTATACTACTAGACTGGCCCTGTTGGGCACAGACCGGATGCTGATATTATGTACCTGAAAACCGGAATAATCCTGATATCACTAATTATTCTTGTCAGCGGTGTGTCCGCGATTCCACCACTGCCGTATGAGTTCTATGGCAACGCGACGATCAATGGAACCCCTGCCCCGGCAGGAACTCTTATCACTGCAAATATCGGCGATATTGAGGTTGGAAACATCACGGTGAGTGCCGTAGGTGCGTATGGTGGGTCTGGAACCTTTGACAAGCGTCTCGTCGTGAATGGTGATGAGAAACAGATTGGTCAGTACATCACATTCCGCGCAGAAGGTTCTGAAGCAGCGCAGAAGGTAAAACTCTGGGCCGGCGAGTCACAACACCTTGATCTGACCTTTACTCCGGGAGATGCAGGGACGATTGATGCTTCACTTACTCCCTCTCAGGAGACAAATACTCCAGACATTCCGACAACAGAGCCGACTAAGAAGTCTCCTCTCGTCGCTGCACCCGTTGTTGCAGGCCTCCTTGCTCTGGTTTTCTTCGCGCGGAGATCATAACTTTTCGCTCTTTTTTCCGTATCTTCTTATCTTCACAGTGCATATCTGCCTATATGCCTCAGGTGACTGTTTATTCAACCCAGAATTGTCCCTATTGCCGACTTGCCAAGGCCTTTCTGGATCGGTACGGAGTCGAATACCGGAGTATTGACGTCGGGGTCGATAGAAAGGCAGCGAAGGAGATGGTTGATCTATCAGGGCAGTATGGTGTCCCGGTAATTAAGGTAGATGACGAGGTGATTGTGGGGTTTGATTCAAACCGCCTGAAAGAACTCTTTGCAACGGGATCAGATCCGGCATCATATGATGTGATCATTACTGGTGCAGGACCTGCAGGAATGACGGCAGCCCTATATTGCGCCCGGAAAAATCTGAAATCAATAATTATTTCTGAAGACATTGGTGGCCAGGCTCTTGAGAGTTGGAATATCGAGAACTATATGGGATACCGGATGATCACCGGCGATGAGCTGATGTCAAAATTTGAAGAACAGATACGGCAAAATCAGATTCAGATTGAACTTGATCAGGTCACCTCCCTCCTCCCGGCTGCTGGTGGATATGTGATAAAAACCGCTTCTGATCAGGAATTCAAAGGAAAGACGGTGATCCTGGCACAGGGAAAACGACAAAGGCGGCTTGGCATTGCCAGGGAGGAAGAGTTCACGGGCAGAGGTGTCTCAGTCTGCGCTACCTGTGACGGTCCGCTTTTTAAAGAACGGGTGGTCGCTATCGTGGGTGGAGGAAACTCGGCTCTTCAGACAGCAATTGAGATGAGCGGTATTGCAACAACGGTGCATCTTGTTGTGAGAAGTAAAATCCGTGCTGATCCTGTGTATGAGAATCAGTTGGAAACGAGATCAAATATTATCATCCATACTGGATGTGAGGTTTCTGAACTGAAAGGGACAGATCGTCTGAGCGGGATCGTTCTTCGGGATAGGGCGAGTGGAAAGAGTGAAGATCTTCAGGTTGATGGTCTTTTCACCGAGATAGGCTGGGTGCCAAACACCGGGTTCCTTGAAGGCCTCCTCACATTGAATTATCAGAAAGAGATTGATATCGATATTAACTGCAGGACGAACGCACCAGGGGTTTTTGCCGCTGGCGATGTGACTGCTGTCCTTGGAAAGCAGATCATCATAGCCGCAGGTGAAGGGGCGAAGGCTGCTCTTTCAGCGTTCGATTACCTGATGGTGAATCCATAACCTCCCTTCGGTCGGATAATAAGATGGGTGCGAATGCATACAATATGCAGAGAATATTCTCGAAAAGATCAGAGTAATCCTCAACGAATGAGTGATATTTTAAACCTGATCGGCTTAATTCAGAGGTCAAGAAGGTTAGATATGGTTCTCCTTCACGGCTCCTATGCACGGGGGGATATCCATGAAGGGAGTGATATTGATCTCATTCTGGTTGGAGAATTTCCTGAACGGTTCCACAAACGC
>JAZDKH010000511.1:0-7127 GCA_043803325.1 Methanobacteriota archaeon
TTCATTGCATGCAGAACAAATCCATCCAGTTTATATCCCCCGCTAAATGTCCCGTTCACTACAATAAAGGGATGTTCAAAGTTCCAGATCTCACTACTGGTAAGAAACAGGTAATCTGGATATTCAAATGAGTTATTTATCACGTACTGGTAATTATACTGTTTCATACCCTCAATTGGGATGTCAGCAATGACCGGGATCAGAACGAAACCAGTCAGAATTAGAATGAGAATAAATCTGCTCATACGTTGCATCCACCACTCACTATGAAGTAAATCTGACACCTAAGGTTATGAGGTTTTTCCTATCTGGATATGGCGCATGAAAAAGGCTGTTTCACTTATGTGGTATCTGTAGATATTGAATGAGCCGCTGAAGGGGGCAAAGCTGGGGTATTTGAGTCATACGATCTGCTCCAGATATATCTCTATTATATGGGGTTAAAAACTGTAAATGATCTATCTACTTTCGCGCTCCAGTGGAAATCAATGGGTCAATGCCGCTCAACCCGAAGGTTCATATCAGATATCATAATTGGTGGGTCATCCTTTCGATGCTTCTCCGAATTTTTCTACACAGGAGGAGCGTATCTGGGCCTGGATTTTTTTCATTCTATACTGAACACAACTATTATGCCCAAGAGAGGAACAATATGGAATATCATGGGAACGAAAGGACGTATGATTGTTGACATGGATGTCGATGAACTAATTCGACTCTTGAACAAAGCACTGAGTGACGAATGGCTTGCATATTATCAGTACTGGGTAGGATCAAAGATCGTCAAAGGGCCGACAAAGGATGCGGTAATTGCGGAGCTGGTTCAACATGCCACCGAGGAACTCGCCCATGCAGACATGATAGCGCTCCGTATTATCCAGCTCGGGGGGACTCCCGTTCTTGAACCAAAGGAGTGGTATACTCTGACAAACTGTGGATATGATGTCCCTACAGATCCCTTTGTCAAAAAGATACTTGAGCAGAATATCAAAGGAGAACAGTGTGCAATCGAGACCTATAATAAACTCATGGCGGTGGTGAAGGACAAAGATCCGATCACCTACAATATGGTGCTTACCATCATCTCGCAGGAGGTTGAACATGAAGAGGATCTTCAAAGTTTACTCGAAGATCTTGAGACTATCCTGAAATAATTTCTTTTTTCGTAGTTTATATTCAATAATTTATTATAGAAGGTAATTGAAACAGCGAATACTTAAATTCCCTGACCCTAATATCTATCCTGAGTAATTTATTTGAGGAATTCCTGTGCAAGATGAGATATCTATTCATGAAAACCGGCCACACTGTTTGTATCTCTGGTTTCTTCATGGTCAACCGGTCTGTTCAGAGGAGCGGTATGATCGTCCTTGTGCATACCCATCCTGGGGATGTCCAGTCAGAATGAGAATATCTGAATCGGAATCGATCCGGTTGGCAGTACATCAGATGGATATTCATCCTGAATTGGCATAATCCATATTTTTTTCAGACTGAATAGTCGCGATAGCGGGGCAAGCCTCCGGCAGTAATAAGTCCCTCATCGACATGGGCAGTCACGATTGGAGGGATCCTTCCCCAAATTACGGTCTGTTTGTCAAATACCGCAAAAATCCCATCTACACCTGCTATCCTCTGATCAAAACAGGAATGATCATCAGGAGTTAGATCGTTACATACTGAAGTCGCTACTGCATCAGCAAGGACGGGGTCTTGTGCAAACACGGTAACACTGTCTGCAATTCCGAGTGAAATCGAATGTCCGACGGTAGCTGAAGAGGTGCATATCCCATATATTCCCATGGTTGGTTCGATAAGAAATGCATATTTACCGGATAATGGTGACTCTCCGGCATAGAGTCCAATTTTGATTGGGCGATCGGTAATAAGAGCGATATCACCGCCGTTATCGATTACACAGAATCGGGAACCCTGATCAACGATCTGGCTGAGGGCATAATGAGCAACGGCACCAGCTACCGCTGCCATAGGGCCGACCCCTGCTACCTCAGATGAATCAGCCATGCGATGAATGAGCACGGAATCTGTTGTCACCGGGACGGGATCAAAACTGATCCTAAAGAAGGGATCGCTGAGAATATATCGTTCGATCTCATGCCTGGCTTCCTCCATCCCCTGACATGCAGTGTTGATATCCTCCTCACGATCAGCAAGGATGGTGGCTATCGTCTCATGAAGTTCAAAATGATGCCTGATGGGCATTCATTACCCATTCAATGAAAGAGCCTGGTGTGGACAGGCGATTACACATCTTCCACAAAGAATGCACTTTTTAGTGGCAACCTGAAGCTCCCATTCATTATTAAATGAGAAGACTTCCTTAGGACAGACACTGATACAGGATCCACAATCTACACACTCCTCCCGGTCATGACGTATCCCTTCTTCAAGAATACTCACCTCTGCTCCGAGATTGCGCATCCTTTCACTTACAATTTTGCAGAAATCATCAGGGACATCAACCAGAGCTTCTTCTCCCTCATGAGCATCAGATCGTGCCCGGTCTACATTAATCAGTACTCCGGTATCTTTGACCACTTCAGCAATGATGGGCCTGCTCCCATGTGTCAGACGTACTAGAAGTTTCATAATCCACGACCTCCTGATTTGAAGAGTTTCCCGAGATCGCTTGCATGAAGAATGGCGATACACTGGTTTTTGGCGTCTACCACCGGAAGGGCACTGATCCGATGATGTTCAAGTTTCTGCGCTGCTATATCGATTGGTTCATCAGCCTGGGTGGTGATAACATTTCTGGTCATCACATCTTTAACCCTGACTTTCCGACCCGGGTGGGCGACTGCCTTTGCGACATCAAAGGTGGTGACCACTCCGACCAGCTGGCCCTGTTCATTGAGAACCGGGAGGTGGTTTGTCTCTCCTCGGAGGAGTTTTTTGGCTGCTTCCTGGATCTCTTCATCCTCTTTGATAGTGGCAAGAGTTCTCTGCATGATCTCCTGAACCAGTGCAACCCGCCTTGTCTCCCTCATAGGTTTGACCTGCTTTGAGGGATCGAGCCGTCTTGTCGGGAGGGAGAGGGTCATCTGACCATCTTCAATCCATTGTTGTAATGTTCTGGCTACCTTCAGAGCGTTCCGGTAACTGGAAAGAGATGATGTCCTCACTTCTTCTCCATTAAGTTCCACTCGTCCGGTCTTGAGCTCGGCATAACTCACCTGGTGAACAACCGGGCGGCTGCGTGAAGGAACCCCGTAATCCTTGATACTCACCGGGATGTCTTCATCGCGTATTGCAGTTCGTCTGACAACCTCGATGTCCAGGACGGGAAGCGGCACCCCGACCCCGAGATACAAGGTCGGTCCGTATCGGTACATATATCCGGCACGAAGAAATTCTGTGGACATCTCATTCATGTCAGCAGTGGTCATCAGGGTTCCGAAATTACCTGCTGAAGAGTGTTGTGTTCCCTCACCCACCACCATACCTGGTGCTCCGCCAAGGAGTATGGGAACTCCGCTTCCGATAAGTCTGAGTGTGGGATCATTACAGATTGGGTTGAGTGTTCCGGCACCGGAGAAGGTAATATTTCCTGAGTGGGGGAGGAGCGTACCCATATAGGTGAAGAGGGCATCATCTGATGTATTGGTGGCCGCATCATACCGCTGGTATGCATTTCTGGGATTGACCATGATAGCCTGGTTCAGGTCTTCAAGCCTGACCTCAGTCGTGATGTTTCGCCTGGGATAACAGTCAGATCCTGAAGATTGTGCCCTGAGCTCTATTGGTTTTCTCGCGATAAAATCCTCGATAACATGAGCCCCGCCATAGGTTTCTGCTCTGGTTACTGACTTGTTCGTCGCGCCTATGTAGGTATCTACTGCTGCGAGACCTCCATACGCCTCAACATCATTGAGCCAGAGACGCTCCATTTTTATCGGGGGCTCTGCATGACCAAAGTTGAGGAATGCTCCTGATGAACACATAGCTCCGAAAGTTCCGGTGGTCACCACATCCACCTCTTTGAGTGCTCCTTCTTCTCCGAGTTCGCAGACAATTGAAGGCATCT
The DNA here is from genome assembly GCA_043803325.1 of Methanobacteriota archaeon. Lineage (GTDB taxonomy): Archaea > Halobacteriota > Methanomicrobia > Methanomicrobiales > Methanospirillaceae > Methanospirillum. Next base: position 4,049 of record JAZDKH010000511.1, read on the forward strand.
CATCGGCAGTGACCACCCGGGCTGACCCGTCCCGTATCCGCCGGTTGATCTCATCGATGGATTTATCCATAATAATCATAAATTTGTGTTCAGAACAGTTATATCTTCGGAAAAATAACTCTGACTATTGTTGTCGAAAATGCGTAATTTACTTCGTATCATTGGATATGGGATCCTCACCTGGCTCATCCCTTTTCTGGTATCTATTCCTTTTTATTCACGGGAGGGGGTGATTCTGATTGACCAGACCCTCTTTAAGAGTATTATGATCGTAACCGGGTCCGTAGTAGGGGCGTTTTGTATTATCCGGTATTTTAGAGACCAAACAAGCCGGTTTGCCCGGGTTGGATGTATTCTGGGATTTTCCTGGCTTTTGATAAATTGGGTGCTGGATATTGTTATTCTGATCCCACTCGGAGGATATGATCTCTCAACTTACTTCTCTCAAATCGGCCTCCGTTATTTTATCATCCCGGTTATGACAATTATGGCTGGTATAGTTGCAGATCAGGTGAATGAGAATGAGAAGGTGGTTTAAATCTGCTTTAGATCATTCTGGTTAAGACATCTCTATGGTATTTAGCAAACACACAAGGGAAGACAATGAACAATCATATGAAGGAGGAATCTTCAACCTCTTCCTCGCTAATAGATCTCTGGTTTCTGATGGCAGGGAGGATATCTCCCCAGCTCTGCTGTCGGTTTCCCCCCCCAATGCATCGGGCATTCCAGGCAGCCATCAGAGAGGTCTCAAGAGAACAGGGCGATCTTGATCTGGCAGTTCAGTACCTTCAGGATATCGTCGTTGAAGCTCCACCTGAATGGATGGTATTTCAGCAGGCAGGTCAGCTCCTCAATATCATCGAATGGCGAAGAAAATATCATACTAAATGGTTCACCACAGAGACGCAGGGTCAACGGTTGAAATCAGGTATCTGCGGCCCCTATGTTGCACATGCGATGGCATTACTTGAAACAGGGGCTGATGATGATGCACTCATTCTTGCTGGAAAGATCATTGAAAAGGGAGGGTCTGGATCAGACGATGTCAGGATAGCTCATCTCATTCGTGCTGCTATTTTTATCTGTTCCGGTGATATCGATCAGGGCGAGGAAGAATTCTTGCAGATGTCAGAAGTCACCGATGCCGGGTAGGAAAGGAATACATATTATGTACTATCATACAACGATTGATCCGGTTTGGCAGGAGTGAATATTCTATGAATACTGCGCAGAAGAAAATACTGATAATTGATGATGAAGCGATATTCCGCGAGGCAATGGTTGATGCTCTTACCCCCTGTGGATATCTTTGCACAACAGAAGACAACCCAGGGGATGGTATAAAACGGTTGAAGACGGCTCGATTTGATCTTGTCCTCCTCGATATCATGATGAATCCGCTGGATGGATGGGATACCCTTGATCATATCAGAAACATACCTCTTGGTCAGAGTATACCAGTAATCATGGCATCGGCAAAGACTCTGCAGGCAGATGAGATAATACGATATGGGGAGCAGGTAGCTGGATTTTTGAAAAAACCATTTCAACCTGCAGATTTTTGTGAAGATGTATCAAAATTCTTCTCCTGGTATGACAAGGTGATCTCTGATGCAAATCAGGCTGAAGCAAATGGAGTTCCAAGATCTGTGTGTGATCAATGGATTCGGTTATCCCGTCAGATCCAGGCGATCAGAAGATTGAAAGAGATCGTTAGTCCCCGGTGTATACCTGAGGGATATATGACAGAAGAAGAATGTCAGGCTAAGAAGATAAGGGAGATTGACCGAATAATTGATGAAAAAATCCTTGAGCGCGCTGATATTGAGGTGCAATATCCGTCACTGGTTGGATAATAATCCTCTATAACTATCAGTATGGGTCCATATTCAGGGATATCCCTTTCTAGTTAAGAAATGAGGTATAAATCCTCTGATATCCCGGTTTCTCCTGCTCAACTGGGGTAATACTGATTTTCATCCAAACGCATTTCTTTTCAGTCATCCCGTTCAGTATATACATCATCAGTGGATGAAACAATATGATATTCAGGGATGACATAATCCGGGATCTGGAGGTTTGTGCTCCTCCTGAACTCGCAGAACCATTTGATCAGGGGAGAATCGGCCTGATCATTGAGGGGAAACCCGAAGTTAGTGTAGTGTGTACCTGTCTTGACGTAACCCATGAAGTTGTCAGGCAGGCACTCGCTCTTGGAGCTGATCTCCTCATCGCTCACCATACTCCGATATGGACCCCTTTAACCAACATCAGAGGTTCAAATGCCTCATTACTTCGGGAATTGCTCAAAGCTGATATGAATGTGTATGTTATGCATACAAATTATGATCATGCCGTAGGCGGGGTGAATCATTGTCTTGCCGGTCTTCTCGGGCTTGGATCTATAGAACCACTTTCATTGGGTGTTATCGGAAACTGTGATCTTACTCCGGCGATGATAGCCGAACATCTGGGTACCCCTCTCAGAATCTGGGGTTCTGTCAGAGAGATTCGCCGGCTTGCAGTAGTTGGTGGATCCGGTTTTGATCCTGGTATTATCAGGGAGGCAGCATCTGCTGGTGCCCAGGCGTTCCTCTCTGCAGAACTCAGGCATTCAATCTTCCGTTCTTCCCCAATTCCCCTGATTGAGTCTACGCATTACGGGCTTGAATCTCCGGCGATGCGTATCCTTGCTGGAAAGATGGGGTGGAAATATATCGATGATCCACCGGTGCTCACAACTCTTCCATGAAGGGACCAATTGAAGATCTGACTACTGTATCTCTTTTCGATGATAGGATGCGCAAAAAAATCGTGGCATATTATAAAGGGAGAGGGAAAAAAGCGCTCGATATCGTGGATCAGAGCAGAGTTAAACGGTATCGGGATTTTTTTGTTGTATCTGGCGATACTGCAGAATACGTGGTTGAAGATGATTACTGTTCATGTGAAGATTATCTCCATCGGGGGGGGAGTTGCGCTCACATACTTGCAGTAAAAATTGTCCGTGCAACGGGGAGATATCCCCTGATTGATCAGTGGTACTATGAGGATATCAGAGCCACATCTGGCTGAT
>JAZDKH010000512.1:0-2721 GCA_043803325.1 Methanobacteriota archaeon
AAGAAAAAACAATTTTTTATGGGATGGAAGAAATTGTCACCCGAAATCTCATATGGCAGATATTCTACGTGATAAAACGCCTTTGTCCATCGTTTGTTCAATATTATCGTCTCCCTCCGCATAAAGTCCATGGAGTAGTAACCAGGGTTGAGATGTAAAACTTAATTTTGAATTATCGATCATGGATCCAGTATCCCTAATCACGACTCTCACCCAGGGTGAGACTGCGATTACCTATACCAGTTCAAGGACCACAATTGAGTGTAACCTATGGCAATTGATCAGATTCCCATTGGCAGGTACTCACTTATCAGCCACCTGTCATTGAAGGCACTCAGGCTCTATGATCAGAAGGGTCTTCTTGTGCCGGCAGTCAAAGATCGCATCACCGGATACCGGAGTTACTCTATTGCTCAGATCAGCACCGGGGTTACTATTCGGACTCTCATACTTCTTGGATTCAGACTCGAAGAAATTGGGAAGATCCTCACCGCGAAAAAGGTCGGAGATGAAGATACAATCAGGCAGATAATCAGTGAAAGAAGATTGCGAATCGGATCTGAGATAATTCAGTTACAGAAGACTGCAGAGATTATCAGTCACCAGGAGATCTCCCTAGAGTTGATACCAATGACCCTAACAGAACCGGTAATTAAAGATGTTTTGCCTGTCAGAGTGATGAGCATTCGTGAGAAAGGTACGTATGAGGAGACAATCAGTCGTCTTATCGGAGAACTTTGTACACTCCTTGGTTCAGCAGAATCCGGCCCGGCTGGACTTCGCGTTGTTGGACCCCCTATGACGATATATCACGATGGTGAATATAAGGAGCATGATGCTGATATCGAGGTTGCTATTCCAATTATAGGCAGACTCTCCATATCAGACAAACGAATCCGGATTTCTACCCTTAACGGAGGGAGATTTTTGTCACTAATTTATAAGGGGCCATACATGGGAATTCATGAAGCATGGTCTAAAACATATGAATATGCAGCAAAAAAAGGAATATCTCTTGGCATACCCGGTAAGGAGTTTTATCTTAATGACCCGGCTGAGATTGCAGAGAGTGAACTGATGACAGAGATCCTAATTCCGGTCATAGGGGAGCCAGAATAGTCACTCATAGTTTTTCTATCTTTTTTGCAGCCCTTTTTCCGTAAGGACAAGAATAGAGACAAAGGCCACATACCGCTTCCTTTCCTTCTTCCTGAAGGGATTTAAAGAATTTATCGCATTTACCTGCATCAAACCTGACTGACCTGGGTTCATTCACTCTGAATGGTTCTCCTGAAAATGCTCTAGCCGGGCAGATAGTAACACACTCGTGGCAGGATCCACACTGCTCATCCATCGGAGTACCAGTCGGAGTCAGCGGAGCGTTGGTAAGAATACTACCCCACCTCACCCGTGGTCCTGCGTCAGGAGTAATAAGAAGGCAAGATTTTCCTATCCAGCCTAAACCTGCACAGTGAGCAGCAAGTTTGTGTGAAAAAAATGCGGCAATCCGTTTATCGTCAGTACGTTTTGAGGCTGGGACTGGAAAGGCTGCATATCCCTCTTGTTGTATTCTTCCTGCTATCTGTGAGATGATGAGATCAAGCCTGGTATTGACGACGTCATATACATAGTGCCGGTAGAGAACTGGGCCAGGATCTGTTCCAGATGGGAGGAGGTCCACAAGAGGATGAATGAGATTCACCCCGATGGACACAGCGTAAGGATACGCGGCAATAAAGTCTCCACCCTGATCCCTGATTGCTTCAGTTGCAGAACTGAGATCTGCAATACCATAATGATCTACACCGGCTGTTCTTGCGATTTCCCTGAGTGCCTCATCAAGAGACATATCTATTACTGGGTTATTATAACAGATACCTGTGTTGTGTATCTGAGAAAGAGTTCCGTTATTTTAAGTGAGAGTGAGCCCTAATTATAATTGTATTAGAAGATACCTTTCTCTCATTTACGTTCATAATATTCAGCCAGTAGATATCCAAACCTGCGTTCCATATGCAGAGGTAATTGCATGACAGATAAGATTCGGCAGTTCTTTAAAAACTTTTCTCTTCAGCAGTACCTGGTTATTATGATCGTCTGCATCATAATTTTCGTTACTATCGTGCTTCTGACCATTTCATACCATCAGGCTGAAATCGTCATGTTAGAATTGGACACTACATTTCAGAAATATACTGAGATGAATATCGTAGATAGGGTATCTCTCGTCGATGATGGTCTGAAACTATACGACAATGAACTGAATTCCCGTATGAGGGAGTCCTTCAAGCCATATATTGACGCATATACTATCAATTCAGGCGATCTTTCAAAGATAGATTATCCTGGAGTGAAAGATACCGTACATATGATGATCTCTGGCAATGTCGATCTATATGTAATAAACCGGAGCGGAATCATCATCAGGTCAACGTTACCTGAGGTATTATATTTGAATCTCTCTCAAAACCCGGACTACGCAAAGAAGATACCAGAACTGATTGACGGCTCCTTATTTGCAGCGGATCGGGTTGTCAGATCCTATCCGTCTGCAGATGCTAAATATCTAAATGGAACCCTTCGGAAATTTGGATTCATGCCTACTCCGGACCATAAATACCTGCTTGAGATCGGAGTTGCCGATCTCCCCTATGTCAACGAACGGGCAAATCTGTCATATTCCCTGATCTCTGATGAGGTTAAAGAAAATAATCCATTTCT
>JAZDKH010000513.1:0-9095 GCA_043803325.1 Methanobacteriota archaeon
GAGAGACTCCGGCAAAGGTGATGATAGTAACCGCGAGAACGCCGTATCTGGTCTTCACCAGGGGGAGGAGGAGTTCTTTCAGCACGATGGTTCCCCCCTCACCATTACTGGAAAGACGCATGGCAAGGATGGCATACTGCAGGGTGACTAAGATGAGAAGGGTCCAGAAGATGAGTGAGATGGTGCCAAATATATGGGAGGTAGTAGGGGTGACTACAAAATAGAGAACTGCAAGGGTATATATCGGGCTCGTCCCGATGTCCCCGAATACGAGACCAATCGATTTTAATATCGATGGAAGAGGGGGAGGGTGGATCATCTGTATCTCTATTTCTATCAGAGTGGTAAATCGGTTGTGGAGTTTTAGGAGCTGAGAAGTATTATCCTCTCTCAAATGACTCCCTATTCTTCTCAGATTCCCGAATTTTTTTTCTGATGATCATCTGGATGGCGCGGGCCTCATCCCAGAGGATCTCTCCAATCCAGATGTCTGTGATTAGAGTCCTGGTATCTCTGCGGACAATTTTGATATCTGTCAGTTCGACCCTGGCTCCCTCGGTTGCCTGGTGTATGGTTGTGATTATCCGCTGCTGATCTGCAGGGTCAAAGAGTTTCAGGATACTAGTCATCTCTGGGACCTTGTCAAATCCTCCACACAGTTCACGTCCGGATGGGTTGATGTACTGAATCTCCTGGTTTTTCAGGATAAATACCGCTTCTGGTGACCACTCAATCATATTCTGATATCGTTCTTCACTAATATGCAGGAGGTTCTCTCGTTTTTTGTATTGTTCTATCACCAGGGCAGATACTGCCAGCATACTCGCGAAGAATACCCGGTTCATGATAGCATAGGTCTCTGACATGTCCCTGGGTGAGATGAAGAAACTGATCACAATGAGAATTATCGCGGTGCCTGCAACGAAAAGAGGGCCGTACTGCCATCGGATGTATAGAGTCAGGAAGAGGGGGATGAAATAGAGGATCCAGGTCATCAGACCAAGGGGAGTGGTGATATCTGAATAGAAGACGATGATGATGATGATGCTTATTAAGGAGATAATCTGGAATGGATTCTCCTCCGGGGGATGGGTCTCTGATATTGCAGTCATGATATCATCCTTGATCAGGTTGTTTAAATATTTGGCGGCGACTGGGAAAACGTTAAGAAGTACATCGTGAGCGGTGCATATGGGGCACGGGGAGCGAAGTTCATATGGTCGCTATCGGTGGTGATACCCTCGATGACCCATTCAGGGATACTGCAGGCCAATCGCTCCATGTTTTGGTAAAACTGCTCGTAACCACTTCACTGGTTCTCGCAGCTCTCTATATCTAATCTATTTTGGTTTTTTATCCTGAGTCACATTGCTCGGGAACATCTTTCTCCTGGTATAGCAGGACTCGAAAAGATGGTGATACTTACCTTATAATGACTGTTAGGTCAATCTATGATACGAAGGATTATGGTTCAGGTCGAGAATTCTGTTACGTCAGGGATGAAGAAGATAGGGGAGCAGGTCGCATCGTGCACCTCCCTGAAGAAATATCAGGATACGGCATACTCCCTTCCGGTGACGTATGCGATCACCGGGTCTGTTGTCGACTCGGTGAATGCGGCTCAGGTAGCATACTCTGCTACAGAAGAGAGTCCGCTGGTCGGGGCTGAGATTCTGATTGCGAGTAGGGAGATTGATGATGGTCCTCCTTATACCGGGTTTATCGAGGACGCGGTGATCAGAAAACTCGGGTTCACACTCGTTGATGGGAGTATCCTCGGGCTAGCCCTGATCGTCGGGACCCCCCGGACTGCAGACATTGCAGCTGCGATCTGCCGGGAGCTCCAGGAGAAACTGATGCTCACCTTCCTATCTGGCGGAGTCATCGGATCTCTCACCGCAGCTGGGGTGAAGGTCGGCCTTGATCTGCGACTCGTCCCCCTTGGGAAAGACTCACTTGGGGCTGTTCATTTTGCAGATATTCTCGCCAGGGTTGCGATGATGTTTGGAGGGGTCTCAGCCGGAGATGCGGGGCGCCTCATCTCGTATGCATCAGAGCGGGCGAAGGCCTTTGTGATTGCATTCCCTGATATGACTGATGAGGAGATCACCTTCATCGATGCACTCCGGGTCCTTGGGATACCGATCCTGCACATGGGAGGATATGAAGGGAAGGACTGGATAGAGGCTGTTTCCACTGATATTGTCAGAACCGGGATGGAGATGCGGGGAATCCGGGTGCAGGTGACCTCGATTCCGATCCCGATGGCATGTTCTCCTGCGTTCGAGGGAAAGGCTATCCGTAAGGAAGAGATGTATGCTGAATTTGGCGGGAACCGCTCTCCTGCCTTCGAACTCCTCCGGGTCAGAGACGCGAAGGATGTTATCGATGGAAAGGTGACGGTCATCGGCCCTGAAATCGATGCTATCGCAAAAAAATCTGCAGCTCCGCTCGGTATCATCGTGGAAGTCACCGGCACTGCGATGAAAAAAGAGTATGAACCGGTTCTCGAACGGCGGATTCATAACTTTATCAACTATGGTGAGGGGAGTTGGCATTCAGCCCAGCGGGATATCATCTGGGTCAGGGTATCTGAGGATGCCGTTGCTCATGGTCTGAAGATAGCTGATCTTGGAAAACTTCTGGCTGCAAAGTTCAGGATGGACTTTCCCACCCTTCTTGATGCAGTGCAGGTGACGCTGATAACGGATCCTGAACTGATAATCGCTGCAAAATCCGAAGCCCTGGAGATATATGCAGAGCGCGATGAGCGGCTTGCCGGGATGAAGGACGAGGATGTGGATCTCTACTACTCCTGTACCCTCTGTCAGACATTTGCCCCTAACCATGTCTGCGTCCTCACCCCGGAGCGTCCGGCCCTGTGCGGCGCCCTCACCTGGCTTGATGGCAGAACTGCCTATGAGATGTCTCCTGCAGGGGCAAACCAGCCCATAGAGAAAGGAACGCTCATTAACCCGGAGTCTGGTGAGTATGAGGGGGTGAACCGATTTGTCAGGCAGGCATCACACGGAGAGATAGAGCGTTGTGTCCTCTACAGTATCATGGACGCTCCGATGACCTGCTGTGGATGCTTTGAAGCGCTTGCGATGATTATTCCTGAAACGAACGGGGTGATGATCGTCAGCAGAGAGTACAAAGGAGATACCCCTTCCGGAATGACCTTCTCAACCCTTGCCGGAACAATTGGGGGAGGGGCACAATCGCCGGGTTTTATCGGAATATCTAAAGGATATATCCTCTCTGATAGGTTTCTGCAGGCGGAAGGTGGCATAGCCAGGATCGTCTGGATGCCGTCGGCAATCAAGGAAGAGCTTGAGGTTCGTCTCAGAGCCAAGATGGAATCAAAGGGTCTATCAGGTCTTTTTGAGAAGATCGCTGATGAGAAGATCACGACTGATATCGAGGGTCTTCTCACATTCCTGACCTCAGTTGATCATCCCGCACTCACGATGCCCTCACTTCTGTAGGAGGAGTCATGACTATCACATATTCACCAGGATGGACCGCCTCGATTCGGGAGGTGGTGATCGGTGCTACTGCACAAGACGGTGGAACCCGACGGGTTTCGTACCGGATCGGTGGCGAGACCGATCTTCCCTGTATCGGTTCAGGACGAAAGCCTCTCATCGCGTTTGAGATCTGTGATGATCCTACATTATGGCCTGATGTGGTCAGAAGTGCCTGCACAAAACTGACAGAAGATACTGCAGCATGGGCGAAGTATGTGGATACCGCTCTGAACGTCGATCTGATTCGGCTGAATCTCACCTCCACACGCCGCCGAAACTTTTCCGGGTATGATACGGTAACCAGCACCGTGCGCAACGTCCTTGCAGCAAGCAGCCTCCCTCTGATCATTGAAGGGAGTGCGGATGCAGAGATCGACTCAGAGGTCTTTTTGCGATGTGGGGAAGTGGGTGAGAAAGAACGGCTGGTTCTTGGCACGGCAGAAGCTGCCCGGTACCGCAGTGTCACCGCTGCAGCCATTGCATACGGCCATACCGTCATTGCCCAGTCCCCGATAGATGTCAATCTTTCAAAACAACTCAATATTCTGCTCCGGGAGGCAGGTCTGCCAGATGATCGGATCATCATTGATCCCTATACCGGGGCACTGGGATACGGGTTTGAGTATACGTACTCGACCATGGAGAGAGTGCGGTTTGCAGCCCTGAAAGGTGATAGTGACCTTGCAATGCCGATGATATGTGCCCCTTCTGATTCTCTGACAGTCAAGGAGGTACGTACCGCGGTCCATAGTCACGAAGTTGCCATCTCCTGGGAGGTTGCAACCAGTATCGCTGCTGCCCTTGCCGGAGCCGCGATACTGGTTGTCCGTCATCCCGGTTCGGTGCCCCAGCTCAGGAAGGCAATTGATCATCTCTGGCCGAATCAGGGGGTGGCATAATGGCTCTCAAAGCCCTTGAAATCTACAAACTGCTCCCAAAGAAGAACTGCAAAGAGTGCGGCGATCCAACGTGTCTCACGTTTGCGATGAAACTGGCTCAGGGCAAAGCAGAACCTGATGCCTGTCCGTACCTTGAGGATGAAGCAAAGATTATCCTGGGGGCTTCTACCCGCCCGCCGATTCAGAAGGTGACGGTAGGGATGGGGGCCCTCTCGATCACCGTTGGTGAAGAATTTGTCTTCTATCGGCATGACAAAACCTTCTACCACCAACCAGGGATCATGTATGCGGTCTCTGATACAGAGACCGATGATCGCATCAGGGAGGTAGTCAGCCAGCTCAGAAATTGTCATCTTACCCGAATCGGCATAGATCTCCTTCTGAACGGTGTTGCGATCTCCGCAGATTCCGGTTCTCCTGATCGTTTTGCAGCGGCGATCTCCGTTGCCACCGCAGATAATACCGATCTCCCTCTGGTATTGATGGCATCAGATCCTGCAGTTATGGAGTCGGGTCTTGCAATATGCGGGAATTATATGCCACTCATATGGGCAGCTGACAGTCAAAACCTTGAGCAGTTCTGTATCCTGGCAAAGAAGTACGGGGGTCCCCTCGTGGTCAGAGCAAAGGATCTGGAGGAACTTGCTACATCAGCAGAATCCTGTGTAAAGCGTGGTATCAGTCAGCTGATGCTTGATCTCTCGGGTCCGGAGGGGGAATTTGTCAGAAACTCGATGCTTGTCCGCCAGGTTGCTCTTGCACGAACCGTTCCCTCTCTTGGATATCCGGTTCTGTATGATGTCAGGGATATCGGATTCCCTGGTCTGATCTGTGGAATTGCCAAGTTTGCCTCGATTATTGTCACAAAACCCCTCTCCCGGGTTGAGATGCAGGCTGTTCTTGTCATGCGTCAGAACATCTATACAGATCCACAGAAACCGATTCAGATGACTCCCGGTCTGTACCGGGTGGGAACACCGACCAGAAGTGACCCGGTCTTCCTCACGGTGAACTTTTCCCTCACCTACTTTACGTTGCAGGGGTACCTGGAAGCGACCCGACGTTCGTGCTGGCTCCTCATCGTGGATACGGAGGGAATGTCTGTCCTTACCGCAGTTGCCGCAGGAAAACTTAGCGAGTCGGTGGTCAAAGACGGGCTTGAAATGTTCAATGTGGCGGCCGAGGTGGATCACAAGACCCTTATCATCCCCGGATATGCATCACCCCTTTCAGGGAGGATAGAAGAGTCTACCGGCTGGAAGGTCATCGTCGGTCCCCGTGATGCGGCTGAGATCTCGGCATTTATGGAAGAGGAGCTGAAATAACCGATGCCGATCGTTACCTTCCTCCCTGGATTTCGGAAAGTAGAAATCCCGACCACTGATTCCATCATGATTGCAGCACAGAAGGCCGGTCTTGCGATAAATGCAGTCTGCGGCGGGATCGGAAAATGTGGGAAATGTGTGATGTTCCACAAATCCGGTCGGATTCGTTTTGATTCAGAGCAGTATAAAGAATTCTTCAGCCAGGAGGAGCGGGATGCCGGTGCTATTCTCTCGTGTGAAGCATATCCGGATGATGACTGCCAAATCCTGGTTCCTGAACGGACCCTGATTCAGACCCAGCAGATCCTCATGAGCGTGGTTGGCCAGGCCATCGAACTCAACCCTTCGATCCGGAAGTACTTTGTGCATGTCGCCCCTCCAACCCTGGCAACTCCCACTTCAGATCTTTACCGGCTTCTTGATGCCATCTTCCATGTTGGTGGCCCGGATAGTAAACAGGTCTATGTGCCCTTAGAGATCCTCCGAAGAATTCCTTCTATGCTCAGAGATAGTGGCTGGAAGGTGACTGTCACCATCGCCCGGCTGCCTGCCGGATACCGGATGATCGAGATCGATAAAGGTGATAGTTCAACCCGTCTCTATGGAGTGGCGGTGGATCTCGGAACCACGACGATCGTTGCGTTTCTGCGGGATCTCAACACCGGTCAGGTTATCGGAGTCGGATCAACATATAACAAACAGATCTCATGCGGAGAAGACATCCTCTCCCGGGTGAACTACAGCAAACGGAAAGGGCTCTCCCATCTTCAGGACCTTGCTGTTGAGTCTATCAATATCGCGATCACGAGTGCGGCTAATACTGCTGGCGTAGATCTTGATGATATCTGTGAGGTGGTTGTAGCCGGAAATACGATCATGTCACATATGCTCCTTGCCATCGATCCGTCATATATGATAGAAGAGCCGTATGTCCCGGTGGTCCGCCGGTCATTGACGACCTCGGCAGGGAAGACAGGGCTCTCCATAAAACCGGAGGGGGGGATCTTCATCTTCCCTGCGGTCAGCGACTTCATCGGGGGAGACATTGTTGCTGATATCGTTGCCTCGGGAATGGCCGAAAGTCCTGACATCTCTCTGATGATTGATATCGGGACGAACTTTGAGGTAGTTCTCGGAAATAACGAATGGATGTTTGCCTGTGCCGGAGCTGCCGGGCCTGCCCTCGAGGGAGGTGAGGTGATGTACGGGATGCGGGCAAACCCGGGTGCTATCGAGAAGGTCATCATCGATCCGGTAACTCTGGAAATTGAGTACCACACCATAAATAACAAAAAACCGGTTGGGATATGTGGTTCCGGCCTTATTGACCTGCTTGCTGAGCTCCTCCGTGCCTGTGTTATTGATCGGACCGGGCGAATTAATACCACGATTCATCACCCCCGCATCAGGCAGGGAAATTACTTCCCTGAGTTTGTGATGGCATGGAAGGATGAGACGGAACTCGGGAAAGATATCGTAGTGACTGAGAATGATATCAAGAATCTGATCATGAGCAAGGCTTCAACCCTTGCCGCATGTATGGTGCTGATGAATCAGGCCGGAGTCACCCGTGAGGATATCAAAACCCTCTATTTTGCTGGTGGATTTGGTAATTATATCAATAAAGAGAACGCCATCACCGTGGGTCTTATTCCTGAAGTGCCGGTGGATCGGATCATCAATCTCGGTAACGGCGCTGCGGAAGGTGCCAACATCGCCCTGATCAATCGGAAAAAGCGGAAATTTATTGACGAAATTGTGTATCGAATCGGGTACATTGAGCTCAATGCAGAACCGACCTTCATGGATGAGTACACCAGGGGAACTTTCCTTCCGCATACTGATCTCTCTCTCTTTCCGATGGTGGAGAAAAGCCTTGAATTGTGTCGGATCCGGGTTGAGGTACGATAATGGCAGGATTTTTAAAACCTCCTCACAGTATTGCGTCCGGTGTCGGCTCTCTCCCCCATGCGGATCCGGTTTTAGCGGTTGATGATGTTCTGCGTCTCTGCCCTGATATGCCGTATGCCCCGACCCTCCCCAATATCAGCCCATTTGAGTCGATCATCTGGCATGACTCGGAGTTTCTCCCTGGTCGTGTGATTGAGGGGAATAAACTCTATGTCGACCGTTCGCTGGATTTTTCACAGGCTATGGAGCAGATATACCTCGATTATATGGAGCAGAATATCGGTCGGTATGCGGCATCACCTGCATATGGGGCAGGGTATTATGAGATGGCGACCCGGGATCTCTCCGCAGTTTGGTGTGCAAAGTGTCAGGTCACCGGACCGGTGACATTTGGCCTGACGATATCGGATCAGGATCGACGGCCTCTTGCATATGATGCCCAGTATTTTGATATGCTGTCCAAGATGCTGGCACTCCGGGCGAGGTGGTATGAGTCTCTGATGCAGAAAGCCGGTGCTACCCAGACGTTGGTAGTGGTCGATGAGCCATATCTTGCAGCCTTAGGGTCATCGGTTATGCAGATCACTCCGGAGATGGTGGCATCAGCACTTGAGGACATCTCATCACTCATCGAAGGGGGAATTGGGGTTCACTGCTGCTCCAATACCGATTGGGGATATTTGATGTCCCTGAAACCGGCAGTAATATCACTAGATGCATATGGAACCTCCCGTGAGTTTCTCCTTTACCGGGACCAGATCAAAACCTATCTTGAAGCAGGGGGGATCATCGCCTGGGGGGTCGTTCCGGCAGAATTGGATAAATTCAATCAGGAGACATCTGAGACACTCTGGCGGAGATATCTCTCGATCAGAGATGAGTTACAACCGGTTGTCGGGTATGAACTCTTTGATGCACAGGCTATCATTACGCCGAGTTGCGGGCTCCGTCTTGCTGATGTTCCAGGTGCGGTCAGGATTATGGAGACGGTGACTGAGATCTCACTCCATGCCCGGGCCCTCTGAATAAAAATCCATTCGTAGCATTTGCCATGGTGACAAAAGGTGAGGAATGTTATGACATCATTGGGCTGATTTGTCTTTCGAATTCATATTTACGAACCCCCATGCATCCTCCTCTTCCCTTCTAACGCTTTCATAAGGGTTTTTTAGAATCTGGTTTCAAAGAAAGCGAGATATTTTTTAACTTCTTTGCAGATGTGGAACCCTCTTCCCCTGGTTATTGATAATTTCAGATTTTGCAATAACTGGTTAGGGGTATATACTTTCACTCTCAATACAGGATATCTCTGCTATGGGTTTAAATTATATAAAATATTGCAATGAGTAAGATAAACCATATCTGGGAGAGGAGAGTAAAAAAATGAATAAGCAACGTGTATCTCAGGGAACATACTCCCTGAAGGGTGA